>JBJENR010000043.1:0-20211 GCA_051880315.1 Acetatifactor sp. | reverse complement strand
GAATTGAAAAAAGCGAAGTGGAACGCGTTCGAAAACGGTTCGATAAGAGAAGAGCAGGGTATTATTATGCCAATACCACACGAAAATGGAATGATTACAATAATTATGACATTATGTTAGATAGTTCGGTTCTTGGAATTGACGGATGTGTTGCGGTACTGAAAGGTTTGCTTTCTTATTAGACTCTGTAGAAGTGCACTATGCCTGAAAAAATAGGTGTGCGCAAAATCAATATTGCATTAAGAAAGTCAGAAATGAGTCATTCATTTTTGACTTTTTTAATTGCTTCCAATATGAAAAGCTAAAAACATGTATTTTCCAACAAAGATGTAGTATGGAATGAGGCAAGAATTGGATGTTTTCACTATGTTAATATTTGTTCAGATCAAAAAACCACAGTAAAAAAACACATAATACAAGGAGGAAAAAAATGAGTAAATTAAAAATTGGTATCATTGGTTGTGGTGGCATCGCTAATCAGAAACATTTCCCGGCATTAAAGAATAATGCAGATCTGAATGAAATCGTAGCATTCTGCGATATTCAGATTGACCGTGCCGAGAAAGCAGCAGCAGAATTCGGTGTAGAAGGTGCGCAGGTAACAGCTGACTACAGAGAGCTTCTGGCTAACCCGGAGGTAGAGGTTGTTCATGTTTGTACTCCAAACGTATCCCACAGCGAAATCACAATTGCAGCTTTTGAAGCAGGCAAACATGTATATTGTGAAAAGCCAATGTCACACAGCACAGAGGAAGCTGAGAAGATGGTGGAGGCATGGAAAAAGTCCGGCAAGCAGTTCACGATCGGTTACCAGAATCGTTTCCGCGCAGAGGTTATGAATTTGAAAAATGCCTGTGACAGAGGAGAACTTGGTGAAATCTACTATGGAAAAGCACATGCAGTTCGCCGTCGTGCAGTTCCTACATGGGGCGTATTCATGGATAAAGCGGCACAGGGCGGCGGACCACTTATCGATATCGGAACACATGCTCTTGACATCACATTATGGTGCATGAACAACTACGATGTAGACAGCGTAAGCGGTTCTGTATTCTACAAACTGGGACAGAAAGAAAACGGCCCTGAAGGCAATCTTTTTGGACCATGGGATCCGGCAACATTTGAAGTAGAAGATTCTGCAGTTGGATTTATTAAGATGAAAAATGGTGCAACAATCGGTCTTGAAGCAAGCTGGGCACTCAACATGCTTGACTCAAGGGAAGCATCCACAACACTTTGTGGAACAGAAGCCGGAGCAGAAATTCATTCTGGTATGAGTTATCCAAAGAACGAACTGATTTACAATCGTGCACGAAATAATCAGCTGATGGAAGAGACGCTTTCCAGCGTTGGAAGCATTGCTTATTTTGCAGGTGGTGCCGGAGAAGAAGGAACAGTTGACAATCGTCAGTGGCTTGAAGCAATCCAGAATGGAACAGAACCTTTGGTTAAACCGGAAGAGGCATTGGCAGTAACTAAGATTCTGGATGCTATTTATAAATCCGCAAAAACTAATGAGACAATTAAATTCTAAGAAAGAGTGAGGAGAATAAGATGGGACTTGCACTTCGATTAAACTTTGTTGATGTTGTATGTGATGATTCACTTAAAAATTTTTGGGCAAATGGAAAAAAGACTGGTTATCAGTTTGATGTACGTCTGAGTTATTATAGAGGACATTTTCTCTCCACTATTGATGAGATTGGTGTAAAGGTGGATGGTGTTGAGGTACCGGTAGAGAATATTTTCCTGTGTCTTGATGGTAAGGAGTATGGCGTAGCAGAACTTCATGATTTGGTAAATGTATTCTGGCCTATTATTGAGCCGGCTACTATCAAGGTATTCCAGCCAGGCGGCCTGAGTGAAGGCGAGCATGATGTAGATTTTACACTTTACTTCAGATCCCCGTACATGGCACTCAGTGAGACAGAGTATCAGAGCATCGACAGCTGTGGCAGCAAGAGATTAAACGTTCAGAATTAAGGAGGAAATAAAAAGATGAGTAATGTAAAGCTTGGTGTAACCCTGTATTCATTTTCTACAGAATATTGCCAGGGGAAAATGACCCTGGAGGATTGTATTCGTACTGCTAAGGAACTTGGAGCAGCCGGATTTGAGATTGTTGCAACTCAAATGATTCCTTCTTACCCATATGTCAGTGATAAATTCCTCGGAGAATTAAAAGCTATTTGCCAGTATTATGATATGGAAGCAGTCAGCTATGGAGCAAACTGTGACAGAGGACTTCGCGGCGACAGAAATCTTACAGGTGATGAAATGGTAGCTATGGCTGTTCGTGATATCAAGAACGCCCATAAAATGGGCTGCAAGGTAGTACGCGAGCAGTGGCTTATGGGACCGGAAAACTTTGCAAAGCTTGCACCATTTGCAGAGCACTATGGTGTAAAGGTTGGTATTGAGGTTCACAATCCGGAGACCCCGATTACGCAGTCCACCAAGGACTATATTGCAGCAATTGATAAGACTGGCAGCAAATATCTTGGTCTGATCCCTGATTTTGGATGCTTTGCAAACAAGCCTAACAAAATGAACTGGGATAACGCTCTTGCAGATGGAGCAGATGAAAAATTACTTGAAATGGCTCGTGATATGAAGTATGATAATGTTCCATATGATGAAGCAGTGAGGAGACTGACTGCAGCAGGTGCTAAGAAGGTGGAACTGACTACAATGCGTGATATGTATACATTCCTTACTTTCAAGAAGGATGTTTCCGCAGAACTTCAGGGACTTAAGGATATTATCCCATATTGCATCCATATGCATGGAAAATATCACTATATGTATGAGAATCTTCAGGAGGCAGCAATTCCATATGATGAAATCATGAAGATTGTAAGTGAATCTGATTATGATGGATATATTGTATCTGAGTACGAAGAATACAATTCCGGTCATTCTATCGAAATGCTTCGCAGACACTTAAAGATGATGCACAACTTTGTTGATTAATAATGAGGATAAGTAAATGAATAATAAAACACAATTAAAAAGAGCTTCCAATCTTGGAGTAATCTTTTATAGCTGTGGTGATCTGGCCTCTCAGTTTGTGTGGACATTTATTGGTTCCTATCTTACGGTATTCTATACGGATATCGTAGGATTGGCACCAGCCGTAGCTGCGGCAATTATGATGATAGCCCGTGTATGGGATGCAGTCAATGACCCGATGATGGGTGCTATCGCAGAACGAACCAGATCGAAATTAGGTCGTTTCAGACCTTACATACTATTTGGATCCCCACTGCTGGCTATTTTCTCAGTATTATGTTTTACTCATCCATTTGCAGGATCTTCTACAGCAGGTGTTATCTATGCAGCTGTAACCTATATTATAACAGGTATGCTTTATACGCTGGTTAACATTCCTTACGGTGCTCTGGCAGCTGTTATGACAGAGGATGCAGAACAGAGAAATAAAATCAATGCTTCCCGTAATGTGGGTATGAATGTAGGTATTCTGATTGTAAACGGAATTACAGCAAATATAATGCTTTTCTTTTCAGGAAAGGGAGCAGAGGTTGCCAATGGAAATGGATATTTCATGACGGCCCTTGTGTATGCGATTATATCCATTCCGTGCTTTCTCGCTGTATTTTTTACATCCAAAGAACAGGTGATTCCAGAAGGCGCAAAGGAAAAATTCTCTTTAAAAGCGACAATTACCGGACTTGTAACGAATAAAAACCTGATGATTCTTCTCGTGATTATGATTCTCCAGATGGCTGCATGGATGGGAAGAATCGGAGTTGTAATCTACTACATTATGTATTGCCTTGGATCCTTTACACTGATTCCGGTTATCATGCTTGCACCATCCGTATGTGGTATTGTCAGTTCTTTACTGGTGCCAAAGGTTATGAGCAAATTTGGTAAGAGAACGACACTTCAGATTGCTGTAACCTGTCAGGGGATTGCCCTTCTGGCAATGTACTTTACATCGTTTGACAATCTGACTCTGATTATCATTGAGAGCGGACTGGTTGGCTTTTTCAACGTTTCTTTCCCGTGTTCGCTTTCTCTTCTCGGTGATGCGATCGATTACAATGAGTACAAGACCGGTGTACGTAATGATGGAATTGCATATGCTACTTATGGGCTGGCACAGAAACTTGGTAATGCGATTGGTGCTTCTGTAGGTGTTTTACTTCTTGCTGCATTCGGTTATGTGGCAAATGCTCAGCAGACACCGGAAACATTACACGGAATTAATATGGTTGTAAATCTTATGCCTGCCATCATCTTTTTCCTGACCGCCATCTTCGCATTTACATGGAGATTGAAAGATAGTGAAGCGGATGAGGTTCGTGCAAAACTGCATGAGAGGAAAAATAAAGAAAACGCTGAATAATGAAAATATGAATTTCCTTTTATATAAAATTGACCGTACCTGATTGGGCTGCGGTCAATTTTTAGTTGCCAAAGGATAGCTGTATTAGGTAGAATATATAGAGAGAAGATGGGTATTGCAGAGGGTTCATGGTGTTTAGAATAGAATAAAGATTGGGGTGTTGGTATGAGAGAATATATTAAGCAGAACAAAATGGATGTGCAGATTTTAAGCAGATTATCCAGAGTGGGACATTTCCATCAGGAGGTAGAACTGGTCTATGTGCTGGAAGGAGAAATCCAGCTCTATGTTATGGAAAGGGAATATCATCTGAAACGGGGGGATATCTGTGTGATTAATTCAAATGAAGAACACAGAATTGAAACCAAGGGTGAAATAATGACAGCTCATATTTTTATCACATATTCATTGATTCGTTCTGTATATAATGGAGTAAGTTCGTTTTTTTTCTGTAATTCGGCCAGTGAGGATGATGATCGTTATGAGAAATTACGGGAATTGTTAAATCAGTTGCTAAAGAGAAAAATGCTTTGTGAGAAGGAACCGGAAGATGGACAGAATGATTATGAATATCTTTCTGTTTTTTATAAGGTGCTTGGATATCTGACTTCCAATTTTATGAAAAAGGCGAAGACGGACGCAGGCATGTCAATGCAGCAGAAATCTCAGATGCGGACCTTGCAGATTAACGAGTACATTATGAACAATTACAATCAGCCGATTAGTCTGAAGTCACTTTCTGAAAATCTCTACCTCTCCGAGGGATATTTGTCACGATATTTTAAAAAGATATATAACATGAGTTTTTCTACGTATTTAAAGCAGGTTCGCCTCTCCAATGCCATGAATGAACTGCTGTATACGGATAAAGCGATTCTCCAGGTTGCTCTGGATAATGGATTTTCAAGCATTTCTTTTTTTAATAAGGTGTTTAAGGAAGAATATGGCAAGTCCCCATCTCATATTCGAAATAGTGCGAAGGAAATGGAAAAAAAAGAAGAAGATGTGGATTCTCTGGTCTTAAATCAAAAACTGGAAAAGTTTATCTATTCTATGGAGGAGGAACAGGAAAGTAAGAAAAGAATAAAAATAATAAGAAAGACATTTCAAGTAGAAGACGGGGTAAAAATTCCTCAATTCTGGAATACTGCGATTAATATTGGACAGGCATCAGATCTTCTGAATCATGAAGTCAGAAAACAGATTCTTCAGATGAAAGATTCGATGCATTTTGAATATATCAGATTCTGGAGTCTTTTTTCTGATCGTGTGCTGATGGAGAAGGATGAAAAAATTGGCCTGTATAATTTTACTAAGCTGGATAATATATTGGATTTTCTGGTAGAAAATGGATTGAAACCGTTTTTTGACATGGAAGAAAAGATAAAACGGGTAAACAGAACGGATAAAGATTTCCTTCTGTATGAAGAAAAGAACAAGATGGTTGATTCGATTCAAACATGGGAGGAATTTATCAGACAGTTGATTGTGCATCTGGTAAGACGGTATGGTATTGAAGAAGTAAACACTTGGAAGATGGAGGTGATTTTTGACGGATATTGTTTGAAAGGGATACATCCGATAGATAGTTTTTTTCAAATTTTTAAATGTACATATTCCATGATCAAAAAACATGCCCCTCATATGGAGATAGGAGGATGTGGTTTTTTTCCGGATTATTTGTGTCACCTGGAAAAAAAAGGAATGAACTTTTGGGAGGAATGGATTCGACGTGCCCCTCTTCCTGACTTTATTTCTTTTATGATTTTTGCATATGAGGCAGATCCGGAGGGAAAAGAACGGTTTGGTAAAAAGAGTGAAGATCCGGATTATCTGAAAAACAGTATCCGTAAAATGCGCAAGGAACTGGTACAGCATGGATTGTCTGGACGGAAAATTTATATAACGGAGTGGAATCTGACGGTATCTGATAGAAATAAATTGAATGATCACTGCTTCCACGGCGCTTATGTCATGAAAAACATTATCGCTGTTTTTGGAGAGGTCGATATGTTGTGTTATTTTATCGGGACGGATATTTACACAGAGTATTATGATACTGTATGGTTAATGCATGGAGGACAAGGGCTTCTTACACGGGATGGAATTACAAAGCCATCTGGATTCGCTTTTCGCTTTCTTAAAAAATTGAAACCATATTTTATAGATAAGACAGAAAACTGTCTCCTGACAACAGATAGAAGAAATCAGTACAGTCTGGTCTGCCACAATATGAAAAATCTGAATTATCTTTATTATCTGCAGAGCGAGGAAACCTTGGAGTGGGAGAAACTCTGGAAGAATTTTGATGAGTGGAATCCTCTGACATTAAATCTTTGTATAAAGGGTGTGGAAAATGGTAACTATCAGATGATTGTACAGAAAATTAATGAGAAAAGCGGAAGTATTCAGGATATATGGGCGGATTTGGAACATATTCAGGATTTGTCTGACAGTGAGATCAGGTATTTACACAGAGCCACCGTTCCCCGAATGATCTTGCGAAAGTTCTGTGTTGAGGATGAATGCATACAGATAGAACTTCGAATGCGTCCAAATGAGATTGCATATATTAATCTGGAGAGAATGTAAAAACAGTAATGATAAAAAAGGTCATAATCAAAGCAGTTGATTATGACCTTTTTTCTTTTGCCCGTCCTTCAATCCCAAAAAGGTAAAAAAATGACTTGCTGTTGAGATAGCACAAAGGTAGTTTCCATGACATGAAATGATTAAAATTAAGATATCAAAAATCAGATGTCAAGAAAATAAACGAAAGGAGAAACACATGAAAATCAAACTGGGTATTATCGGATTTGGGGGAATGGGAAAATGGCATGCAGAAAATGCACCCCGTGCTGGTGTTGAAATTGCAGCAGTATGCGACATCGAAGAAGAAAAGCAGCAGGATGCGCTTAAAAAGGGATATAAACTTTATAAGACAGCAGATGAACTGCTGGCAGATGAAGAAGTAAATACAGTTATCTTAACAGTTCCAAATTATCTGCATAAAGAAATGTGTATCAAGGCTGCTAAGGCCGGTAAGAATGTCATTACAGAAAAACCGGCGGCCATGAATGTACAGGAGCTTGATGAAATGGAAGCGGCCTGCAAGGAAGCAGGAGTATTTTTTACTGCTCATCAGAACAGAAGATGGGATCGCGATATGCTTATAGTAAAGAAAGCTTATGACGAAAACATGCTCGGAAATATTTTTACTATTGAATCAAAGCTTCATTCCGGAAATGGATATATGCATGAATGGCACATTTACAAAAAGTATGGCGGAGGCATGATTTACGATTGGGGTGTACATCTCATCGATCAGATTCTGTTCATGATGCCGGGAGTGAAAATTAGATCAATCTATGCAGATATTCAGAATGTACTTCACGAAGAAGTAGACGATTATTTCAAGATTATCATGAAGATGGATAATGGAATTACGGTTCATATTGAACTTTCCACATATATTCTGGAGTATCAGCCAAGGTGGCTTGTAGGTGGAGATAAGGGAACCATGATTGTTAAAAATTTTGCCTGTGATGGAAATATCTACAGAACAGGAAAGATGCTTGAGAAGCTTCCGCCTCAGATTACAGAGACAGAAGCCGGTCCCACCAGACAGTTTGCACCGGTCCCGCCAGGAGGAATCGTGACAGAAGCACTTCCGGAAATTCATACAGATTGGGTAGATTTCTACAGAAACGTTGATAATGTATTAAACGGACGTGCAGAATCTAAGATAAAGATTTCTGAAGTAAGACGGGTACTTGCTGTTATGGAAGCAGCATGGAAGTCAGCAGAGACAGGAATGGCTGTTTTATTCGAATAAATTTAAGAAAACAGGAGGAAAAATTATAATGAAGTTAGGTTTTATTACATCGATTTTCGAAGGAATGACATTTGAAGAAGTAGTAGATTTTGCAGCAGAAAATGGTCTGGAATGTTTGGAGGTTGCATGCTGGCCAAACTTTGGCGCAAAGAGAAGATATGCAGGAGTAAGCCACATTGATGTAGCTGCTCTTACACCGGAGAAGGCAGAGGAAATTAAAGCATTATGTGCTTCCAGGGGTGTGGAGATTTCTTCCCTCTGTTATTATCCAAATACCATGGATCCGGATCTTGAAAAAAGACAGTCCTACATTGATCACATTTATAAACTGATCGATGCATCTGCGATGCTTGATGTTAACATGATCACTACATTTGTTGGAAGAGTTCCAGACAAGACATTTGCAGAAAATCTGGAGATTTTCAAAGAAGTATGGCCGCCAATTGTAAAATACGCAGAGGAAAAGGGCGTTAAGATCGGTATTGAAAACTGTCCGATGCTTTTCACAGATGATGAATGGCCGGGCGGACAGAATATTATGACAACGCCTGCAAACTGGAGAAAAATCTTCGAGATCATCGACAGTCCGAACTTTGGTATCAACTATGACCCGTCCCATTTTATATGGCAGCAGATTGACTATATTAAACCAATCTATGAATTTAAGGATAAAATCTTCCATGTTCATTACAAGGATATTAAGGTTTATCAGGATAAGCTGGCTGATGTTGGAACAATGGCTACACCCCTGCAGTACATGTCTCCGAAACTTCCGGGTCTTGGTGATGTTGACTGGGGAAAATATGTATCAGCTCTGACAGATATCGGATATGACGGCTACACCTGTATCGAGGTTGAGGATAAAGCATTTGAGAAGAGCCTTGAGGATGCGAAGAAGGCAGTTATTTTGAGTGCAAAATACCTTAGAAACTTTGTCATATAGGAGAATAGATAATGAAAAAATACGCATTTGGTGCAGATATTGGCGGAACCACCATCAAGCTCGGTCTGTTTGAGACACTTGGCAATTTGATTGAAGTCTGGGAGATTCCCACAAGAATTGAGGAGAATGGAAAATATATCCTGATGGATATTGCTGCGGCCATAGAAGAGAAGATGGAAGAGAAAAAACTCTCTAAACTTGATGTTGAAGGTATTGGAATGGGTGTTCCAGGACCAATCAGCAGAGACGGCACTGTATTAAAATGTGTCAATCTTGGATGGGGTGTCTTTAATGTGGAGAAGGAAATGACAATCCTCACAGGCTTTAAGGCGAAGGCTGGTAATGATGCCAATGTTGCCGCTCTCGGAGAAATGTGGCAGGGCGGTGGCAAGGGCTACAGTGACATTGTAATGGTAACACTTGGAACAGGTGTTGGGGGCGGAGTTATTATCGGTGGTAAAATCCTTACAGGTATTAACGGCGCAGCTGGCGAGATTGGACACATTCCCATGAATGATGAAGAAGAATTTGCCTGCGGATGTGGTAACAAGGGATGCCTTGAGCAGTACGCTTCTGCAAATGGAATCGTTACAATCACAAAGCGATATCTGGATGCACACCCAGAGGCAGAGACAACGCTCAGAGATATGGAAAAAATCACATCAAAGGAAATCTTTGATGAGGCGAAAAAGGGTGACAAGATCAGTATACTCATGGTAAACGAGGTTGGGCGCCTGCTCGGCAAGGCACTCGCAGCAATCGCATGCGTGATCAATCCGGAAGCATTTGTTATCGGTGGCGGCATGTCTAAGGCGGGTGATATTCTGATTGATGCAATCAAGAAATATTACACAAAATATGCATTCCATGCTTCAAGAGAGACGGTCTTCAAGATGGCAGAACTCAGTAACAGTGCCGGCATCTATGGAGCAGTAAGACTTGTTCTGGAGTAGAATTTAAGGAGAGAAGAAAATGAAAAATAAAATTTTTGCAGGATTATTAGTAGTATGAAAAAAATTCTGGAGTTTATCGGAACTGTTCCGTTTCAGCAACTTGATATGAAGAAACTGGAAGAACGAAAGGAAAAGAAAGTATCGGAAGTTGAACGCTGCACGAACCTAAGAACGATGCTTTATGAAGATATGAGGGATGGCATTATCTCAAAAGAAGATTACAAAGAACTTCATGCTGCTTATGAGACAAGACGGAAGAATGCACAGATTGCAATCCGGCAGATTGAATTAGAAATGGAAGATGTTCTAAACCGCAAGAGTGAAGGATTTTTATGGCTGGATTATTTTACGGAACATCAGAATATTGAAAAACTCACAAGAGAAACTGTGGTTTCGCTTATTAGGCAAATCAAAGTATATGACAAGAACCATATTGAAGTGGTGTTTGATTTTGATGACAGATATGAAGAATAAGAAATTTATTTACGGTCTTCTCCGTGAGGGTGCTCGTGCGAAAGAATATGAAACAGCAATTATGTGGCTTTCCGACTGCGGACTTGTTTATAAGGTTAGCCGGGTCAATGCAGCAGGTATTCCATTGAAGGCGTACGAGGACTTGAAGGCATTCAAACTGTTCACAGTAGATGTTGGACTGCTTGGCTGTATGACAGGACTTCGCCAACGCACTCTACTTGATGGTAATGACCTTTTCGTTGAATTCAAAGGCGCTCTTACTGAACAGTATGTTTGTCAGCAACTTAAAACGATTGAAGATTTGGGCATTTACTATTACACCAATGATAGAGGTTCCTGCGAAGTTGATTTTGTCGTTGATACAGGCGAACAAATCATTCCGGTTGAAGTAAAGGCGGAAGTCAATCTCAGGGCTAAGAGTTTGAAAACTTATAAGGAGAAATTCTCGCCTGAGGTTTCTGTTCGTACATCAATGACAGATTTCAAAAAAGAAGATTGGCTTGTGAATTTGCCGCTGTATGCGATAGAACAGATTGCTAAAACAGTAGATGAGCTAAGTTAAAAGGCATTCTCATTACAATGTCAAACCGAACAATGTTTTGACATATGATGAGAAATGAGTACCGCTATGGAAAAGCTGTAGCGGTATTTTTGTGTGCAGATTTCAAAAGTCCATTCCCGCTGCACTTTTTGTCCATTCTTTGGGGAACGACTTTCAACTTCTACTGGAAGTTAATAAAAAAACTATTGACAGTGTGTATATATCTGTATATACTGTGAATATATTAAGGAAGGAAACAGAATCTATGAATGAAATGGTGCTATGTGAAAAGGTTTCCAAAAAGCTTGGAAGCTATCAGCTGAAGGACATCTGTTTTGCACTCCCGAAGGGATATGTGCTTGGCGTGATCGGTCGAAACGGTACCGGCAAGACAACACTGCTTCGATGCCTGATGGGGGTTTATCGATTGGAAGGAAATGAACAGGGATTGGGAGAGGTGTCGATAGACGGCATCGCTATATCGAAGGATGCCAAGGCGTACAAGAAGCAGTACGTCCTGGTTTCTTCTGCAAGTGCATATCTGAACAGTTATCGAGCCAAGGAAGTGGGGGAGCTTTTTGGCTGCTACTACGAAGGCTTTACCATGGAGCGGTTCCTGAAAAATATGGAACGCTTTGAGGTGCCCAAAAAGGCGATGATTCAAACTCTTTCTAAGGGGCAGCTGGTTCGTTTACAGCTGGCGTTTGCCTTGAGCGTGGATGTGAAGGTTTATATTTTTGATGAACCTACCGGAAATCTGGACGTGGAATTTCGAGAGGAATTTTATCGGTTGGTGAGAGAGCTGATGGCAGATGGTGAGAAAACAGTGATTTATGCATCCCATCTGGTAGAGGAGCTGGAGGGACTTGCGGATTACATTTTGTGGCTGCACAATTCGGATGAGAGTGGAGAACAGAAATTCTTTGGGACTTTGGAGGAGCTGAAGGAAACCTATCGCATGCTGGAAGGCACAAAAGAGGTTTTGGGTGAGGTGGATTCGTCCGCAATCATCGGGGGAAGAGAGCGGGAAAACCATGGTGAGTGGCTGGTTTTGTCCGAGGCACTTTCAGAGCAACAAAGACGGGATGCCAGATATGCGGACCTGAAGGAAATCATGTACTATGAAGAGAAGGGACTGGTGCATTGATATGTGGAAGGATATTTTGCGAAGAAGAAAAGTGAATTTCAGGAATCATCCGGTGTTCCTATATCTTAAGGGAGTGATGGTAGTCACTATGTTTCTGATTCCGAGAACTGCCTGGTTTATTTGCTTCTGGATAACATTGCTTACCATTGGAGCCAATATGTGTGAGAAGATGCAGGACTTTATGTTGCCCATAAGTGATGAGGAACATAAAAAGAGACAATGGCAGGAAAGTCTTTTTTACTCCGGTTTCTACGGTTTGATTCTGCTTCTGCAGGATTTGTTTTCGACCTTCGTACAAAAGGATCCTTTTTATATAGGGCACTTTGTGTATCACGTGTTATTGATGATTCTGTTGGTGGTCATCGGTATCAGCGCAGGGGTGAGTATGGGAAACCTGAAAAAGAGAAAAAAGAGCGTACCGGAAACTGTGATGCAATGGATAGACTACGGCTTGGGAGGGATTTTCTTAGTGCAGATCTTTGTATTTTTTACAGCCGAGGGAAGAAACGATGCCACGGTACCTTGGGCGTGGAAGTCGGAGCCATGTAAAATCATGGTAGCGGTGCTGCTGATATTGGTAGAACTTCTTCAAACCATCATGATATACAGAAGCTATGGCGTGCCTCAGCTTACCGTGCCGGAGCCAAAGGAAAGAAAGAGGGGTAGGAAATGAATTTTGTAATAAAGACGAAAAGCGGTGCGCCGATTTATGAACAGATTGAAATGCAGATTAAGGATGCCATTGTGCGAAAGGAGCTGGCGGAGGGGGAACCGCTTCCTTCCATCCGCAGTCTGGCAGCAGACCTCAAAATCAGCGTGATTACCACCAAGAGAGCATACGAGGATCTGGAAAAAGAGGGAATGATTTATTCGGTTCCCGGAAAGGGCTTTTTTGTAGACAATCCGGATTTGGATTATCTGGAAGAGAAACGAACCGTCAATATGGAGGCAGAGCTTTTGGAGTTTATCAGGAAAGCCAAGGCCTCCGGTCTGGAGAAACAGGCAATGCTGGATATGGTGGATATCCTTTGGGAGGAATAGGGATGCTTACGGTAGAAAACTTGGGACACGAATACGGCAGAAGAAAATTTGCTTTAAGGAATGTGAGCTTCTCCCTGAAGCCGGGTTACCTATGCTGTCTGGTGGGGGCAAACGGAGCCGGAAAAACAACACTATTAAAGACGATCTACGGTGTGCTTTGCCCGTCTGCAGGAAGGGTTTTGTATCAGGGAGAGCAGGTCACCCGGGCCAATGCCAAAGGAAAAGAATACTATAAAGGCTTATGCAGATACCACAAGGAGGTAGCGTTTGTGGGAGAGGATGAATGGTGCTTTCCAAACGAGACCATGAAGGAAAATGTGGAGACTCTGAAAACCTTTTATGAGAATTTTGATGAGAAGGAATACGGAAGGCTGTTGGAGGTGTTTGTGCTAAAGGAAGCTGCACAAGAGAAAACCTATCCGGAGCTTTCCCGGGGCCAGCAGATGTTGTTTCAGATTGCCTTTGCAATGGCAAGACATCCCAGACTTTTGCTGATGGATGAACCCTTTGCAAACCTGGATCCGGTGGTCAAGGTGGACCTGGTGCAGCTGTTTCAGGAAAAAATGAAGGACGAAGACATCAGTATTCTATTGTCTACCCATTTGGTGGATGATATTTCGGATATGGTGGATTATGTGGGTCTGATGAAAAAGGGTGAGCTGTTTTTGTTTGGAGACCGGGAGAGCGTATTTGAGGAGAAAAAGGTGGATAATCTGAAAGCTTGGATTCTTGGAGGTGAGAAGTAATGGAAGCTTTTATGAATACGGCAAAGAGAAAAGAACACGAAAAACGATATTGGGACAGAGAGCTGATTTTGTATGTCGGTGTTCTGCTCTATTGCCTGTTGGGAGTGAATACAAGTTCAGACCGAAGCGATTTGATTATAGCAGGTTCCCTGTATGGAATGGTCCTGTTGACCTGTTTTGTAAAATACTTTCTCTATGATGAGGCCGGCATGACTTCGGGATTTCTGGTAAGAGTATTGAAATACCATGGGGCTGATCCTTATGTTTTATTTGGGAAGGTGTGGAAAAGACTTCTTCTGACGGAAGGAATCATGGCAGCATTGCTTGGAGCATCCTTTGTATGGCATGGTAAGGAGCCTGTGGTAACCTTGGTTGCAATAGGTCTGGTAGTGGTGCCGATTCTGATATTTGCACTGATAGAAAAATATTTTTTCTATCGCATGAACCATGAGATTTCAAGAATCGTAAGAGTGGTGGTTGCCGGTATGGTCTGTATCCCTCTTTTGGTGGGAACGATTTTTCTGGCGGTAAAGGGTATTGTTCTTTTGATGGTGTGCTATGCTGTGTTAAGCAATCGTATTTCACTCAATCAGATTTCCCAAGATGAATCTGCCTACTACGTATATCAGAATCCCTACCTGTCTGTGATGGTTTTGCTGCTTATTCTGCTTCTGGTATCCAGATTCTATAACAGATGGCGGATTACCAAATATATCTCACTGGTGCTTCTGATTGGTTTTGTGGGAAGTGTAGGCCTTTCTCTTTATACTGAGAAGCAGAATCATGTCTGCGTGACGGATACGCAAATTTTGTGCACGGAAAAGGGGATTACCACCGAGTATCGTCTGGATGAGGTGGAAGCCATCTGCCTTTTTGCAGAAGAAGAACTACAATATACACTCACCCTGCCGGGCGGAAAAGTCCTGAAGCTTATGGGGGAAGAGATTACCACCACCGATGCATGGGGAGATAGCTACGCAGACTATTATGACTACCTGCTAAAGCTGACAAAACAGCTTTTGGCACAGGGAGCAGAGGGGACGGTTTCGAATGTGGAAGGCGTCCGTCAATCCATGAAAAACCTGAGTGCAGAGAGCAGTTCGTCTGTGGAGGAGTTGATTCAGATTCTGCAGTAGAACACCCTCTGTTCTATGCAAGAGCAGAGGGTGAATGTTTGTTTGCAGATCAATTCATAGATTACAAAACAGCTATAAAATCATCCTTGACTTCGGCAAAGCTGTCATCTACAAATCCAAAGTCTTTTTCTTTGTAATTCCAAAGTGCACGGCCGATACCATGATTCTTGAAGGCGGTGTGTATATCCCGCAGCCAATTGATTTTGGAAGGATTGTCGGAGAGGTCAATGGCTCCGTATTCACCGCAATATAGGGGAGCGTTGTACTTTTCGGCAGCTTCAATCGCATCCCTGAAGATGATTTCGAAGAATTCGGGACCTAATTCCTTCACCTCGTCTAAAAAGATAACACCGTTTGATACATCGAGTGCTTCCTTGCTGATTCTTCGGTATTCCTCGATGGGAAGAGGGTATTTGATGCGGAAGTCGGAAGGCATATAGTCTACCCAGTAAGCGCCCTGGTGGGTAAACAGGAAGGGCTCATAGCAATGGAAATTATAAACGATTTTGTCATCTGCCGGCGGGTCAAGAAGCTTTACATTAGACACGTGATTGTACATTACGCCGCCGACTACGATGTATACATCGGGACAAATGGAGCGTATCAGCTGTATGTATTTTTTAACAATGCCATTCCATGCATCGGACACTTCCTGTAGAACAACCTCATTCAGCGGTTCGAAGGCAACGATATCCTGGTCATTTTTGAAGGCTTCCGCGATTCTTGCCCATAGCTTAAAGAATCTTGACTGAAGCTTCTCGTCGTAAAAGAAAATTCGTCTATCCATATCCTTCTTTAGGGGGTCAAAGGAGTATCCGTAGCACTCATGCAAATCGATCAGCATGTGAAGCTTATATTCCCTGCACCAATCGCAGCAATTTCTCAGATACAGGAAGCCGCTCTCGATAGGCTCCCCGTCTTCGTTCTCTAAAACATTGTAATCTACGGGAACTCTGACATGATCAAAGCCAAGACCGGCGATATATTCAATGTCCTTTTTGGTAATAAAGGTGTCAAAATGCACTTTGTCATATTTATCAAACTGTGAAATCCATCCGCCTAAATTGACTCCCTTTTGGAAATTCTCAAAGATTCGCATATTGTATTCCTCCTATCAGTTTTTACTATACAGAAAGTATAGCATGAGAGGGGAAGAGAATTCAACTCATAATGAGCGAAAACGGGATGATTTATGGAAAGCGGACTTGGTCAGAGACCTTGATTTGTTGAGCTTGAAATAGGTACAAATAATTGGTATAGTGATATCTGACTGGAGGGGAGACTAATATGTGGTATGTGAAAAGCATAACAGAGGCTGACTATGGTTGCGAGGAGAGAATGCCCGGTGAGCCGGTGATGGCACTGGTAACTCTGGAAAGCGAAGATGGTCGTGTGAGTCGCTTTGAGGTGGCAGAAGACTGGCTGGTTAATCAGGGAATTGACGAAGGGGACGAGTGGCCGGAGGATATTGATGAGCCTAATGTAGTTGCTGAGAAGGCCAATATGATGTCTGAGTGGATGGAGAAATATATGGAGGCACTGGAGGAGCTGGAATAACCGACAGATGATCAACTACAGTGTATTGATTATGAAAATGGGTTAAAATAACGATTCCGCATAAAACCTACAGGCGACTGTGTGCGGAGGTTCGGTTACTGGCAGTTTTGGATGCCTACTTTGATACGTTGAAGTTATACCACAAGTATAATGACAAACTAAACATATTGTGCTATTCTGTCGATAACAAAGAAAAGCGGATTCGAAAAGATGAATCCGGGAAAGGAAAAAAGATGTTCACAGCTATTCAATCAAGTTATATATATCTGGAAAGTTTGAAAAATGCAGCACTCGACTATGAGAAAGAGTGGGGCTTTGGCTTTGTGTATTCGGATAAGAATAAGCTTAAAGGGAATACTGTGGGAATGGATGTAGGCCTGTCGTAAGGGATAGGAGTAGACAACCGGGTACATAGATTTTGAACCGCTTATCTTGTGTGGATGCACATGGTAGGCGGTTTTTTGCGCGAGCTAGAATATCGTTGAAAGAGGTAAAAAAAGCATGGATAGACTAGAAATCAAAGGAAAAGTGAATACAGCCATCTGTTATGCAAGAGTCATAGAGGAGGAAGCGATAGAGCAGATCAGACGTATGTGTGACTACCCTATGACCGAAGGATCAAGAATCCGTATCATGCCTGATGTTCATGCCGGTAATGGCTGCACTATTGGAACCACAATGACAATTACGGATAAAGCCGTTCCCAATGTAGTGGGAGTTGACATCGGATGCGGTATGTATACCGTGAATCTGGGCAAGGCGGAGATTGATTTCGAAAAGGTCGATGAGGCTGCACATTATGTTCCTTCCGGAATGAATGTGTGGGAGGGTCGTCAGGAGAGATTTGATCTGACGGGACTTGCCTGCTATAGAGAACTGAAGGATACAAAGAGATTAGAACGTTCCCTTGGAACCCTTGGTGGTGGTAACCACTTTATAGAGATAGATGAAGCCAAAGACGGAACAAAATATCTTGTGATCCATTCCGGTTCCAGAAATCTTGGCAAGCAGGTCGCAGAATTTTATCAGAAGCTGGCAATCAATCTGGACAGAGGTTACGGAGATTATCTTGAGAAACGTGATGAAATTATCAGAACCTACAAGGAGCAGGGACGTAAGAATGAGATACAAGAGGCGTTAAAGCAGCTCCACTGGCAGGTTTATGAGTCCGCGACAAGTATGCCTGAGGATTTATGCTATTTATCCGGTAAGCAACTTGAGGATTACCTTCACGACGTAGAAATATGTCAGGCATTTGCAAGACGAAGCCGTGAAAAGATGGCTGAAATCATTCTGGAAAAGACAGGTATGCAAGGCTGCGAGGCATTCCATACAATTCATAATTATATTGATACAGAGGAAATGATTTTGAGAAAGGGCGCAATTGCAGCCCATAGTGGAGAAAAAGTGCTGATTCCAATAAATATGAGAGATGGAAGTGTTTTAGCGGTCGGTAAAGGGAATCCTGAATGGAACTATTCTGCACCTCACGGGGCAGGTCGATTGATGTCCAGAACGAAAGCGAAGCATAGCCTTAGTATGGATGAATACAGAGAGACAATGAAGGGTATTTATACCACTTCAATTAATGAAAACACATTGGACGAGGCACCGTTTGTCTACAAGAGTCTGGAGGACATCATTGATGTCATCAGAGAGTCAGTGGATGTCATCGATGTGATGAAACCGGTTTATAACTTTAAAGCATACTGAGCCGTGCAAGCGCTGACAGAAATGTCTGACCGTGCTTGCACGATGGAAGACATTTTCTGTCAGTAGCTTATAGGGCGAAGCCCCATAATCGAGATGAAGCGAAGCAAAATCGAGATTATGGCACGGCGGAAATCCTCTTCTGCTCAGTAGCAGAACAGGAGGAAGAAATGTTTACTATGCCTACCATCGATATGGTAGCTACCGGAAGAAATATTATGAGACTGAGGGAGGCAGCAGGTCTGACTGTCAGGAATCTGCAGGATATTTTCGGATTTGCGACTCCTCAGGCTATCTACAAGTGGCAGCACGGTACTGCAATGCCAACCATAGATAATCTGGTTGTGTTGGCAGCAGTTCTGGAGGTGACCATGGATGAGCTCATCGTAATCGATGTAAATGGGAAGGCGCAGATCAGCGCATGAAAAGTGAATAAGTGGAGCCAGTAATTGTAATAGCCGGCTCCGTCCGGTCCCCTGGTCTAAAGGTTAGGACACAGCTCTTTCAAGGCTGGGATGCTCGGTTCAAGTCCGGCGGGGATCATTGTGGCTCTGAAAATTCGGGTTCAATTCCCAATAGCCACCTCATGGGCAGGTCGCATAGCGGCAATTGCAGCGGACTGTAAATCCGCCGACTTCGGTCTACGTTGGTTCGAGTCCAATCCTGCCCACTTATGTTTGCGTGTCCGAGTGGTTTATGGTGCTACCCTGCTAAGGTAGTGAGCGGAAACGCTCCGGTGGTTCGAATCCACCCGCAAACGCTAGGCATAAATAAGCAACACTCGTTTGAAAGAGGATTTGGCGGCACTGGAAGGTGTAAAGGATAAGGCAGCAGATGATGTAGAAAAAGAAATTTGAAGCAAGGAGAATCAGTAAGGATACTGATGTTCCAATTGTGGAATATCATCATAACCCCCAAAAGATGCTCCAAATGGTACAGCACTGATGATTAGAGACGCTTTGGTAAAAGTAATGGGTTATATAGTATGGACGATTTTTGTAACAACTAAGGAAAAAGCTGTTTTCGTATTGACATAAAAAATGCCTATGCATATAATAATATTAGAGGAGGAGCGTGCTCTTCCAGTGGGCTAACACTTAAATCTGATATGTTTGTCAGTCCTGTGATTGACCGTTGGCGGACAACACTAAAATCCGATATCTTTACCGGCATTTTGCCGGCCGTTGGCAGACAACACTAAAATTAGCCACAAAGAGAGAGTATATAGCACAGTGGTGTTATTACTCTCTCTTTAAATTTACGGGGGATTATGGGAAAATATGAAATTTTCAAAGGAAGAAGCAAGACGGAGAGTGCTGAATTGTGCAAAGCAGTACCAGCAAAAGCTTTTAAATAAGAAACTTATTATTATATATCGTGAGCGAAAGGATAATGTGATTCGGTATATAGAAGTTGCGTTTTATGAAAGAAATTACCAACATTTAACCGGAATGGAACTTATAGATGGTAATGGAAATGTGTTACATCATCAGGCGGTTAATTTTTATAGAAAGTGTATTGAGAATAAATTAGGTATAGATGAAATACAATTTAAGACGGATGGTACGAGTCATTTGAAGCTATTGGCACTCTCTGCATTAATGGATGTGACTCAAATAACAAAAATTACAGGAGATTACAATAATGTCCGTCCATATCTTTATGTAGATAAAGTCATGGGTGGTGTAAATTTTTGTCTTGGGTTAACTAGGGAGGATAAAGAGTATGTTCCCTCATCAGCCCTACTTGAAGATAT
>JBJENR010000042.1:23715-66746 GCA_051880315.1 Acetatifactor sp. | reverse complement strand
AGATAAGGGACTGCCGATTTTAAATTATTCCATTGCTTATGACTGCAATAACAGAGAGCCGCTCTTCTATGAGGATTATCCCGGAAGTATTATAGATGTATCACAGCTTCAGTGCATGCTTGATAAAGCCAGAGCATATGGATATAAGAATGCAGGATTTATTCTCGACCGTGGTTATTTCAGTTGTGAAATCATCAAATATATGGATAAGCGTGGTTATGATTTTGTAATCATGGTAAAAGGTATGAAAGCTCTTGTTAGTGATGCTGTCAAAGAAGTGACGGGCACGTTTGAAGATAGCAGGCAGTATACAATAAGACGCTTTGGTGTAAATGGAATCACTGTGGAACGAACTGTTTTTCCGGCGGACGAAAGAAACAGATATCTGCACATTTATTACAGCTATAGCAGGGCAGCTGCCGAAAGGGAACAGCTGGAACAAAAGATAGACAAGCTTGCCGCTTATTTTAAGAAACTGGAAGGGCAGCCTGTAGTACTTGATAAGTC
Organism: Acetatifactor sp.; assembly: GCA_051880315.1. Classification (GTDB taxonomy): domain Bacteria; phylum Bacillota; class Clostridia; order Lachnospirales; family Lachnospiraceae; genus Acetatifactor. Next base: position 66,239 of record JBJENR010000042.1, on the reverse strand, counting down.
ATATGAAAAGTATTTCAGCCTGGAATACTATCATGAGGGTCAGGAAGACCAATGCTTTGTGTGTGCCATAGAAAAAAACTCTGTTATCGAAGAAGAACTGAAAATGTGTGGTTATTTCTGTATTATCACTTCGGAAAATATGAAAGCGAAGGAGGCTCTTGAACTGTATAAGAGCAGGGATGTTTCTGAAAAGTTATTCAAGGCGGATAAGACATTTCTGGGTAACAGGAGTATGAGGGTTTATACCGGAGATGCACTGGAAGGGAAAATGCTGATTGCATTTGTTGCCCTGATTATCAGGAACCGCATGTATACAAAGCTTAAGGATGAGGAAGAAAAACTGCTCAGTTCTCCAAACTTTATGAATGTACCTGCAGCAATCAGGGAACTTGAGAAAATAGAGATGATACGGCAGGCGGATGGTGTTTATCGCCTGGATCATGCTGTAACAGCAAACCAGAAAACGATACTAAAGGCATTTGGTATTGATGCGAATTATATCAAAAGAAAAACGGAACAAATCAGCAATGAACTGCGTAAAGAAGAATGAATGCGTTGATAAATAGCAGCAGATCCTATGAAGAGATTCTTACATTAGTGAAAGGGGAAGGTTTGACAGAATGAAAAAAGAATCAAAGAAACGAATCGACCTGTATGATATCGGTGATGGTCTGACACTTATGAATGTAATTGAAAAAAATGACAGCGGTAAGATGCGCCATATAACCACTTACATAGGAATTGAAGGTAAGTATCTTGTGTAGAAATATAGAACAAGAGCAAGAAAACTGGATAGAGATGACATTAGTGATTAAGAAAGCGGATAAGTCATAACTTGTCCGCTTTCTTTGCCTTATTAATTGCTATCCTCGTTGGTGGGATAAGGGCATTCACCAAACAAAATAACGCTGGGAAGGGTAATCTCTACAAACCAGGACCAGTCTGCAACAGTACATAATAAGAGACCAATCATTGCACATTTTCTCCTTTCTTTCGTATTTTCGCTACAAATAGTTGGAGCGAATGTAATATAATCATCCAAAACCCTGCAACAAAATAAGGATTTTCAGGGATTATATACATAATTATTGTGTATATAAAAATTATTAAACAAGTGATGTTACGGCAGAAATATAGTTGTTTTTTGGGAAAATACGTTCGATAATTAGAGAGAACCGGACCTATTAAGTAGCAGACTACAATACAGAGGGTCAGTAATAGTAACCGTACATATATAGGAAGCATTATTTTGGAAAGGAAGGTAATGATGCTCCCTATGTATATTGTGGATGCCATCAGACACATTTTATATGTGTAAAAATGGATCCCACCGGAAAAGGTTCTAATAAAACACATTATTAATAATAAAAAAGCGTATAATTTCAAATGGTTGTGAAATAAAATACCCATGATTAGCATTTTACTCAATTCTGAAGAAGTGCTTTTGAAAACAAAAGTTAATTGAGCCACTTGATAATTGCTTAACCCATATTTTTCTTTAATATAACTTTTAAGTCTGTCCATATGCTTGCCTCCCTTCATCTAATCAAGAGAATACCTGATATGAAAGGAAAATCTCTATTCTAAACTGAATAGGGTGTTTTTTTTATTGAATTACAAAAATGAGAGAAAAACCATTACAATTAGTAATAAGAAAAAATAAATTTGATTTTTAGCCAATTTTTATCTGAATTAAGCAAAATGAACTGCAATTGTATAGTTTAGGATGTAAACTTAGAAACATGAACTGGAGGTACAAAGCGAGTGAACACATGAAGGTTTATCACTACTGGTAATAGGATGTAGAATTATGGCATCTGGAGGTAGATTATGTCGAATAATGAAGTTGGGGCTAGAATACGAGAACTCCGAGAAATCCAAAATTATACAAGAGAAGGCTTGGCGGAAAAAGTAGATATCTCTGCTAAATTTCTCTATGAAATTGAAATGGGGAAGAAGGGGTTCTCAGCAGACACTTTATGCAGAATATCTAGGGCTTTATCTGTAAGTTGTGATTATATTATGCTTGGTGAGGATACCGGAAGTGGTGGTAAGGAAAAGATAATTTGCGTATTGGAAAAGCTGGAACCAAAGCAAACAAGTAAGATACAGGATATATTGAGGATTTTGTCGGAAATGTGTGAAGTAATATAAATTCAGCAAATAAATAACACTGTTAAGTAAAAAAGAAGATATTGTCCTCTACTTTGTTGGATAATGTGGAAAACATTATTATGGTGGAGGAACTTATGAAATTTTATAGAAGAATGATAATTGTGTGGACAAATAAGCTTTATTGTTCGCAATATATGAGGTTGAATAGATTAATAGAGACAGTAAGATATACCCTTCCAAAAGTAGTTTTGGAGGGGTTTTTGATATTTATTCTAAGTAAAACAGCGTATTCACAATCATTGTACATCTAGAGTTCATCCGGAGCAGTAGATTGTGTTTTTAGTAGGAGTCTTCTGTAGTGCAGATAGAATTAGGGGTCCGCCGCATGTTCTTCATTTCAAAGAATAGGAATGGAGAGCAAAAAATGACAAAATGGATAAAAATTAGAATAAAAGATTTCTATAAAGATGCAATCGGCGAAGCGGAATATACATATGTTAATGCGGAGGTCTATGAAACTTTGGTTAATACTTTCCGAAAAGAGGCACATGCAGAAGAAATGCGGGATTTAAGACATAGGGCAGTGCGTGGTTATGAGGAGGGAGATACGGAAGATTTAGTCATGGACACGGGTTCCTCTTTGGAAGATATTGTAATCAAGCAGATTGAAATTGAGATTCTACAAAAAGCGATGCAGTCCCTTTCGAAAGTACAAAAAGAGAGACTGCATCTTTATTTTTTTGAGGGAATGACTACCAGAGAAATTGCTGATAAAATGGGCGTTTCTCAAAATGTCATTTGGAAATCAATTCAAAGGGCTTTATATTCTTTAAAAAAGTTTTTTGAATAGGGGGTGTCAAAACTCGATTTTGTGTGAGTATCTTATGAGAGGAACTTTATTCGGACAGATGATCTCCAACAGTCCTGGCACGTTAGCTGTTTTAAGGAGCCATAACCGGAGTACAAGATATTCCCGTAATTCATAACAGGAAGCATTTCCTGCTATGTCGGAAGCAAGATGTTTGATGTACAAAGGATAGCTATCGTTGATGTATGCAGATGTATGTGACAGACGGATACTCGATACCATCCGAATTATAGATTTAACTTGTATTGCAAAGGAGTAAACGAAATTGGATAGAAAGATTGAGATTAGATGTAGAAATGGTCATTGTAACAGACTCTTTATGAATTATTATGTTACAGGCAACAATGTGGATTTGAATCTTGGAGGATTTGAATTGAAATGTGAGAAGTGTAAAAGGGTTCTTCGCCTGGAAAATTACACGGAACAGATGTTGATTGAACATTCCCGAAATGGAGTGTATAGGGTATAAATATTATTTTCAATTAAATGATGGTGCCACCTGATAAGGACGGCATTGCAAGACAATGTGCAGTACCACTGACGCAGGGGAAAGATAACCAGGTTTGGACTGGCTTTCCTTTGCGTCCTTTTTGTATGCAAAGAATGAGGTGGTAAGAAAATATTCGTTCTTTAAATTCCTGTAACCGGTTATCGCCGGGAACAGGAAAGGATGGGTTTTATTATGTACAACAGATTTGAAGTGGGAGAAAGACTGACACAGGTAAGGGAAGAACATGGGCGTTCACAAGATTGGCTGGCAGAAAAAGTGTGCTGTTCCGTTATTACAATAAGCAGATGGGAGAACGGACATACCCAGATGAAGGGAGAAGATATTAGCAAGGTGTGTACGGTGCTTGGTATTTCAGCAGATTATCTGCTTGGTCTACCTGTGAAGACAGAGTTAGGATTGTTGGAAGGATTAAACAAATTGGAAATCAATATTGTGATGCAATCCATGCGAGCTATGGTGGCTGCTTTAAAATCTAACAGAAGTGATAAGTGATTTAACAGTTGTGAAATGTTAATTTTCAACATTGCTTAGTAGAATTAGTTCATGGTTATCAAGACCAATACAGAGTGAAGGCGCCGGATCTCTAATACTGATATGGTAAAGGAGATTTTCACATGAGAAGAATGATAAAAGTTATTCCGCTTACCGAGGAACTGCTGAAGTTTTTACGAAAGGCAGATGCATTAGATGAATCGGTATATTCATTAGATCATGGAGTTAATGTGAGATGCGTTCAGGAGGACGATATCTGATGGCAGGCAGGAGTTATAACCTTAGGGATAAAGTCCCTACGGTGGATACATGCAGGTTTGTCACTACAGCTTATGGGGTTGTGGTTTATGACAAGAAAGGAACATTTGTTGGCAAATATGCCACAGAAAACGAAGCAGTGGAAGCTGTTCGTGAACTGTCGGCAGATTTGGAGGAGTGATTTGATGGATGTGAAGATAAATAATTGTATGGATTTGTTTACAATAGGAAGTAATCTGCGTGAGATGAGGGAAGCAAAGAAAGTAACCCAGTTGCAGGTTGTAGAGGCTTTGGATGTGAGTTACACACATTATGCCAAAATTGAAGAGGGAATACGGGGAATGAGTCTTCCGATGCTCTTTAAACTGATGGCGTATTTTGATACGGATGCCAATTCAATCCTTGGTGTTTCGGTGAAAGGGGTGGCATAAGATGAATCCCAGAAGGTTAAAAAGGAAGGAAAAAAAGAATAAACAACCTGTCGAAACCGTTCGATGCATTGTATTTTTGTCTTCTGATGAAAACAATTCATTTGAGCAGGCAGAGAAAAAAGAGGATAAGCAGTGGCGATATGTCAGTGAATATGCAGATGCTCATGGTTTGATTCCTATGAGAATAGTGAGACGGGGCTGTATGGCTCCTATAGTGGCAAATCAGATGTTTCTTAACTGTCTGAATATGATGAGACAGGGGCGTGCAGAGGCATTATTGGTAGCCAATATGAACTATATTGCTCATGGAGAGCGGGACATCTATGAAAAGGTCGGGTTAATAAGAGAAAATGGTTTTCGGGTTTTTACCGTGGATGACGGAGAACTGAAAATGTGCATTCATCCGGTTAAGAAGAAAGCAGGTAATAGAAATGGAAAATAGAAGAAATAGTTTACGAAGAGGAGATATTGTCTGGGTGGACTTGGGAGAACATCCAGGAACTCATGTGCAGTCAGGTAGAAGACCTTGTATCATTGTGAATACGAATAAGAGTAATGGTGGTGTTTATACAGTGATTCCCGGTAGCTGTAAGCTTGAGAAAAAGGATTTTCCGGTACATGTGGTTGTTACACCCAAGGATGTGAAGGGTGTACTTTCTAAGGAAACTGTATTTATGGCAGAACAGCTTACTACGGTTGATGGAAAGCAGATCCTCGTCAAAGTAGGACACATTTCAGAGGAATCTAAGGTTTTACCCCAGCTCAATGAGATAATGCTCAGGCAGTTAGAGTTAGGAGCGTGATTATGTGGAAAAGCAGGAAAAATGTGAAATTCCAGTCTGGGAGAAAGCATTGTTGACCAAGGAGGAGGCGGCTGTGTATAGCCATATAGGGCTTAATAAGTTAGATGAGATGTTAAAACGTCCGAATTGTTCCTTTGTATTATTTGTAGGGAAGAAAAAACTTATAAAAAGAAAAGAATTTGAAAAGTTTCTTAATGAAAATGTACAAATATAAGAATTTACTTTTGAGCCTCGTTATGGTATAGTATATGCTAGGTATCGAGGCTCTTTTAATTGAAAAGGAGCTGATATTATGGGCAAGGATCTTAGAGGAAAGGAACTTGGTATAGGTATAAGCCAGAGAGAGGATGGCTTATATGTGGGAAGATATACAAATAAATATGGAAAGCGTGTTCAAAGAGTTTTACCAAAGCTTCAAGAGGTAAGGCAATGGTTGGCGGATGCACAGTACAAGGATGAGCATAGCAACATTGATTTTCCGGAAGCAATGACTGTAGACGCATGGTTTGAGTATTGGATAGGTATAAAGAAGAGGACCGTTAGACCTAATACGATTCGCAACTATACAGAAAGATACCATCGTAATATCGAGCCAGTAATTGGGAAGAAGATGCTTGGTAGTGTTAATACAATTCATTGTCAGACGATTATGAATAATATGGCGGATGAGGGGTATCGAACATCTACGATATATCAGACAAGGATTGCGTTGTATAATATGCTTGATTACGCATATCAAAACGATGTAATTTTGAAAAATCCATGTAATAAGATGGTAAAGTCGGATATAGGTAAGCAGTCAAAGAAAAAGCAGGCATTGACAATTGGACAACAGAGAGATTTCTGCAAGGTAATCATAGGAAATACTTATGAATATCAGTATAGATTTCTGTTGCAGACAGGACTTAGAACCGGAGAAATGGTTGGTTTAAGGTGGTCTGATATTGATTTGGACAATCGTACCCTTACAGTTAACCGCACAATGGAGTATAGACATTCTACAAAGGAATGGCGAGTTGGTGAGCCGAAGAGTAAATCCGGTTATCGAACGATTCCTTTGACGGATGAGGCGGTAGAGATTCTTAAGCTGCAGAAGCAGAAGAACCATAGCTTCAAGGTTATCCCGATGGAATGGGCAGATATCGTTTTCTTATGCAAAAAAGGAACACCTGTTAAGAATAGTACATACGATACCATGCTTTTTAAGTTGTGTGATAAGGCTGGGATAGAACGGTTTTCTATGCATGTACTTAGACATACCTTTGCAACCAGATGCATTGAAGCAGGGATGAAACCTAAAACATTGCAGACCATACTTGGACATTCCAATATAGGAATTACAATGAATTTGTATGTTCATACCACAGAAGAACAGAAACATAAAGAAATAGACCTGATTGCGGATGCATTGAAAGTGATTTAGTCTTTATTTTTTTGCCCTTTATAATTGGTACGTAAGTGGTACGTTAACCAAATTTTTCAAGGGTGGAAAAGTGAGTGTTCAAAAAAATTGGTACGCAAATTGGTACGTAACCAAATGGCTGAATCTCGAAAAGCCCGTAAAATCAAGGGTTTTTAAGGAGGAAACATAGAAAATGAAACTAGGAATCGTCGGTCTTCCCAACGTGGGGAAGAGCACTCTTTTTAATTCGCTTACCAAGGCTGGAGCGGAGTCTGCAAACTATCCCTTCTGTACCATTGACCCTAACATCGGCATTGTGGCCGTCCCGGACGAGAGGTTGAAGCTGCTTGGGGATATGTACAGGTCCAAGAAGGTAACCCCGGCGGTTATCGAGTTTGTTGACATTGCAGGTCTGGTAAAGGGTGCCTCAAAGGGAGAGGGGCTGGGCAATCAGTTCCTGAGCAATATCCGTGAGGTGGATGCCATCGTTCATGTGGTGAGATGTTTTGAGGATTCCAATGTGGTACATGTGGACGGCAGTGTGAATCCCCTGCGCGATATCGAAACCATCAATCTGGAACTGATTTTCTCTGACCTGGAGGTGTTGGAGAGAAGACTGGCGAAGGTGATAAAGGCTGCGAGAATGGACAAGACTGCAGCTAAGGAGCAGGCTTTCCTTGAGCGTATCAAGGAGCATCTGGAGGCCGGCAGGATGGCCAAGACCATGGAAGTAGAGGACGAGGATGAAATACTTTGGATGAAGGAATATAATTTCCTGACTTGGAAGCCTGTAATCTACGCAGCAAATGTTTCCGAGGAGGACCTGGCAGATGACGGAGCCTCCAATGAGATGGTGAAGAAGGTCAGGGAATTTGCCACGGCAGAGAGCAGTGAGGTGTTCGTTATCTGTGCGCAGATCGAACAGGAAATCTCTGAACTGGACGATGATGAGAAGGCTATGTTCTTGGAGGATCTGGGGCTGAAGGAGTCGGGATTGGAGAAGCTGATTAAGGCAAGCTACCATATCCTTGGACTGATGAGCTTCCTTACTGCCGGTGAGGACGAAACCAGGGCCTGGACCATCAAAATCGGAACCAAGGCACCCCAGGCAGCAGGCAAGATTCATTCTGATTTCGAGAGAGGATTCATTAAGGCTGAGGTTGTAAATTACAAGGATCTTCTGGAGCAGGGCTCTCTGGCCGCTGCCCGTGAAAAGGGACTCGTGGGCATCGAGGGTAAGGATTATGTGGTAAAAGACGGCGATGTCATCCTTTTCAGATTCAACGTGTAGCGAGGAAGGAAACCAAGCGACGGCGAAGCCGGCATTTGGTTTCACCCGAGCGTACACGAAACAAACGTAGCAGTCGCGAAGCGACGATTCTGCGAAGCAGAAAACGTTTGTGAGTGGTTTGCGGAGAGCAAACGTAGCAGTCGCGAAGCGACGATTCTGCGAAGCAGAAAACGTTTGTGAGTGGTTTGCGGAGAGCAAACCGGGCTTATGAGTGAATATAGGAAGGAATAAGGAATGAACGCAGGTGATATTGCATTCCCCAATCTGGGAATTTATTTGAAAAATGTGCCGGTTACCTTCAGCGTTTTCGGATTTCAGATTGCTTTTTACGGTCTGTTTATCGGCATAGGTGTGATGGCGGGGCTGTTGATGGCGGCGCATCTGGCAAAAAAAACAGGGCAGAATCCGGATGATTATTGGGATTTTGCCATCTGGGCAGTGGTTTTCTCTGTGATTGGTGCGCGAATCTATTACGTGGTATTTTCCTGGAAGGACTACAAGGATAATCTGCTGTCCATCTTTAACCTCCGCAGCGGAGGGCTGGCCATCTACGGTGGTGTGATTGCTGCTTTTATCACACTGTTTGTCTGGTGCAGAATTCATAAGAAGAACCCGCTGCTGATAGGCGATACAGCCATGGCGGGACTAATCCTGGGACAGGCCATCGGCCGGTGGGGAAATTTTATGAACCGAGAGGTGTTCGGGGATTATTATAACGGGCTGTTCTCCATGCAGATTCCCATAGCAGATGTGCGGGATCGGGGAGACATCACGGAGAACATTGCGGCCCATATACCGGCAGGCGCGAATTATATCAATGTGCATCCCACCTTTCTGTATGAAAGTCTGTGGAATCTTTTGGTGTTCGCAATGCTTCTGCTTTACGGGAAACACAAGAAATTCGACGGGGAGCTTTGCCTGTTGTATCTGGGAGGCTACGGCATCGGACGATTTTTCATAGAAGGAATCAGGACGGATACCCTGTTTCTGCCCGGAACCCGGGTGCCGGTATCCCAGGTACTGGCTTTGATTATGGTAGTTTTTGCGGTGGTGACGGACATTGTAGTGAGAATTCGCATGAAAGACAATACATCCCACAAATAACTTCAAAAAAATAAAAATTTTTTATAGAGCATTCTTTTGCAAGGAACATAGATGTGCCGTGCGGAAGAGTGCTCTTATACTATATGTTGTGCTTTGACTTGGGAAAAGCTCTGCGGAATGCCCGCAGGGCTTATTTTTACGGGCTTTTTGGGAAAAAAAGGGACTTGCCAAATTCTTAAGAATAGTTTAGAATTTACTTAAAAGTGGGATAGATATGGCATCAAATCCCATAAAGTGGGATGAAAATCCTAAAAAAGGGATGAAATGATGCTGAATTCTGTGGCAGACCCATTTTTGACAGGTGGTGATTGCTTTTGTTTATGGGCAGATACAATCATACAATTGATCCAAAGGGCAGGTTGAGCATACCTTCAAAATACCGTGAAGCATTGGGAGATGAATTCGTGGTTTCAAAGGGGATGGATGGCTGCTTATTTGTGTACGCATCTGATGATTGGAAGGTTTTTGAGGAAAAGCTTGCTTCACTGCCATTGATAAATGTGGAAGCACGTCAGTTCGCCAGGTATTTTTTATCGGGAGCGCAGTACGTGACCGTGGACAAACAGGGGCGTATCCTGATGCCCCAGGATTTAAGGGAATTTGCAGGTCTGGAGAAGGATGTGGTTTTGGCAGGTATGGGCGGACGCATCGAAATCTGGAGCCTTGACAAGTGGAATGAAAACAGCGGGCAGGTGGATATCAATAAGATTTCCGAGGGCATGATTAATCTTGGGTTGACCATTTGAGTAACGCCGCACGCAGCAAGGGGTTCAAACATGGAATTCAGGCATTACTCGGTACTTCTGGAGGAGACGATTGAACAACTGCATATCAGACCTGACGGTATTTATGTAGACGGAACGCTGGGCGGTGGTGGACATTCCCTGGAGATATGCCGGAGACTTACCGGGGGACACTTATACGGCATTGATCAGGATGATGCGGCGATTGCAGCGGCAACAGAGAGACTTGCCTCCTTTGGTGACAAGGTGACCATACTCCGGAATAACTATTGCAATATGGTTCAGGCACTTAGAGAACTGGGAGTTGAGAAGGTGGATGGAATTCTCCTGGATCTGGGGGTTTCTTCCTATCAGCTGGACAACGGGGAGAGGGGCTTTTCCTATCGATATGACGCACCACTTGACATGAGGATGGACAAGCGTCAGACCCTGACTGCCGGGGATATTGTGAACAATTATTCCGAAAACGACCTATATAGAATTATTCGGGATTACGGGGAAGATAAATTCGCAAAGAACATAGCAAAGCACATTGCAGCAGCCAGGGCGTTAAAGCCTGTTGAGACAACCTTTGAACTGAACGAAATCATAAAGGCTGCCATACCGGCAAAGATGCGACAGAACGGACATCCCTCCAAGCAGACCTTCCAGGCCATCCGGATTGAATGCAACAGAGAGTTGGAGGTATTGAAAAATTCTCTGGATGATTTTATTGACCTGTTGAATCCGGGGGGAAGGCTGTGTGTCATTACCTTTCATTCCCTGGAGGACAGAATCGTGAAAACCGCATTCAAAAGGAACGAAAACCCCTGTACCTGTCCGCCGGAATTTCCGGTGTGCGTGTGCGGCAGGGTATCCAGGGGAACTGTAGTAAGCAGAAAGGCAATTCTTCCCGGGGAAGAGGAGCTGAAGGCCAACAGCCGCTCAAAAAGTGCAAAGCTGCGGGTGTTTGAGAGAGCCTGAAAGGTGCAAAGCTTAACAGGCAAAAAGCTCAGTAACTGAGAATATATCAGATGAAAAAGAAAATCAGACGGGCATGAAAACATGGCCGGAGAGAATAACAGTAAAAGGCAGGATGTAATATGAAACAGAACGGACGGAACCGGAATTTATATGTATATGGAAGTGCAGCTCCCAAGCTGGAGCCCCGCAGGCAGCCTGTGGAAAGGCAGCCTCTGGAGAGACAGCCGGTACAGAGACCCGGCCGCAGGATGGAGCCTGCGGTGCGCAAGAATCGCGACAGAGCACACCATATGAGCATTGGCTATGTGACCTTCCTTGCGGCGGCGCTGATTGCTTCTGCATATGTGCTGGTAAACTATGTTCAGCTACAGGCTGATTTGACCAACATCACCAGAAGCGTGGCTGCCAAGGAAAGAGAACTGAATAGTTTGAAGATTGCAAACAGCGAAGAGTACAACAGAATTGTCAGCAGCATTGATCTTGAGGAGATTAAGCATGTTGCAATTACAGAGCTGGGAATGACTTATGCAAAAGAGGGACAGGTCGTTTATTATACCAGCGAGGACAATGACTATATGCGCAAGGTTTCAGGCGACTGAATAAGAGGTGTGCGGTGAAAGAAAAAGAGAAAAAAAAGTTTTCCGTCAAGATGCAAAAGAAGCTGGTGGTACTGTTCCTGTGTGTACTGCTGGCTTTTGGCGGATTGAGCGCAAGGCTGGTCTGGCTGACAAGGGAGAATGGGGAACGTTACGGCAAACAGGTGCTGGCGCAACAGCAGTATGATTCAGTCACCATTCCCTATAGGAGAGGTGACATCGTGGATGCCAAGGGAACAACTCTGGCAACCAGTGAAAAAGTATATAATCTGGTCATTGACGCAAGGGTCATGAATACGGAGATAAACGGTAAGAAACCGTATCTGGAGCCGACTTTGCAGGCACTGGAGCAATGCTTTGACCTGGATATGAATACAATCAGAAATCACGTTACAACCAACGTGAATAGTTCCTGGTATGTACCCTTGAAAAAATTGAGCTATGAAGACATCAGCGCATTTATAATTGCACAGGAAAAAGAAGATTCCAAAATCAAAGGTGTCTGGTTTGAGGAGGAATATAAGCGCGTGTATCCTTACGGCTCTCTGGCGGCGGATGTGATTGGCTTTACAAGTACGGACAATCAGGGCAGCTATGGACTGGAGGAGTACTACAATGCGGTGCTGAATGGAATTAACGGCAGAGAATACGGTTATCTCAATGAGGACCTGAATCTGGAGAGAACGGTGAAGGCCGCTGAGGACGGCTACAGCATTCATTCTACCATAGATGTGAACATTCAGCTGATTGTGGAGAAGTATCTGAAGCAGTTTATGGATGAACATGCCAATAGCGTACGGCAGGGAAATGGTGCCGAAAATATCGGCTGTATCGTTCAGAATGTCAATACCGGAGAGATTCTGGCCATGGCCAGCTATCCAACCTATAATCTGAATGATGTGCGCAATCCTCAGGCGCTGATTGGCAGTATGATGGTAGAGCAGGTGACGAATGCTGCCGGATATTACGAAATCAAAAAGAACGGTGTTGTCATAGACCAGACAGTGCTTGATTCCATGGATGACGACCAGCTCTATCTGAACCTGAACAATCTCTGGAAAAATTTCTGTATCACCAATACCTATGAACCCGGTTCGGTGGCAAAACCCTTTACGGTGGCAGCGGCGCTGGAGGAAGGGACAGTGGTTCCCAGTTCCACATTTGAATGTACCGGAGCCCTGGAAATCGGAGGTTACAAGATTAAGTGTCATAACGGGGCGGAAGGTACCATGACTTTGGAAAGTGCAATCGCCAAGTCCTGTAATGTGAGCCTGATGAAGATTGCGCAGACGCTTGGTGCCGAGAAGTTTACGGAATTTCAGAAAATCTATAATTTCGGACTAAAGACAAACGTGGATCTGGCGGGAGAAGCCAGAACTGTCAGTCTGGTATATACGGCAGATCAGATGGGACCTACAGACCTTGCAACCAACAGCTTCGGGCAAAACTTCAACGTCACCATGATTCAGATGATTACAGCCTACAGTTCTCTGATTAACGGTGGTTATTATTATGAGCCACATCTGGTGAACAGAATTACGGATGCCAGCGGTGCCACAGTCAGGGTGATTGAACCCAGAGTACTGAAACAGACTGTTTCGGAAACTACCTCAGAGTATATCAGACAGTACAGCAGGGCGGTGGTGGAATACGGAACCGGTAAGACGGCCAGACCTGCGGGCTACATGATAGGCGGAAAGACCGGTACGGCAGAGACCATAGATCAGAATACCCATAAGCGCTCCCCCGATGAATATGTGGTATCCTTTATGGGATTTGCACCGGCAGATGATCCACAAATTGCGATTTATGTGGTGGTGGACCGAGCAAATGCCACAAGACAGGACGATGCAAAATATGCCACCAGAATCGTGCGGGGGGTTCTCACGGAGATATTGCCTTATCTGCAGATCTTTATGACCGAGGAACTGAGCGAGAAGGAGAAACAGGAGCTGGAGGCACTTCAGCTGGAGATTACCACGCAGTATTCCGTGAAAACGGAGGATGAGCAGGACGAGACCAAGCAGCATACTCCTGCGGTGGGAGAGGACGGCTCCCAGCCCTTATGGCTAAGTTTTCCCATTGATCCCGCCACCGGCTACCGCGTGGATCCGTCTACCGGCTATAAATATGATGCCCAGGAGGGATTTCTGGTAGAAGGAAGTGAGGGCGTCATGGGCACCGAGGGACCGGTGAATCCCAATATACAGTAACGGATTAAAAGCATAACCTCATAAAAAAAGGAATAAAGTATATCAATACCCTTTTTTATGAGGTTTTTCATGTTGGAAGACAACAACAAAATCTTCCACAGAAAGAAGATACTGACGGTTTTTTTTCTGTGTGCCGGTATTTTGACAGGGCTTTTCGGACGGCTGGTTTATCTCTCTGTCTGGCGGGCAGAGCATTACTCGGGACTGGCTACGGATCTGCATGAGAGAGAGCGGAGCATCAAGGCTGCCCGGGGGAGAATTCTGGACAGAAACGGTACGGTTCTGGCAGATAACAAGACAGTCTGTACGGTCTCCGTGATACATAACCAGCTAAAGAATCCTGACGAGGTTGTTACGGTTTTGTCCCGGGAACTGGGAGTGAGTCCGGAATATGTCAGATCAAAGGTGGAAAAATACTCTTCCATGGAGCGTGTGAAGAGCAATGTGGAAAAAACTGTGGGAGATCGGATCAGAGAGTATGATCTGGCAGGGGTCAAGGTGGATGAGGATTATAAACGATATTATCCTTACAATGAGCTGGCCAGTAAGGTGTTGGGATTTACCGGAGGTGACAATCAGGGCATCATAGGCCTTGAGGTTATCTATGAGCAGTACCTTAGGGGCGAGCCCGGAACCATCCTGACGGTGACGGATGCCAAGGGATTGGAGGTAGAGGCGGCCGGAGAACGTCGGATAGAGCCGATAAACGGAAATGATCTCTGCATCAGCCTGGATATGAATATTCAGTCCTATGCAACCCAGCTGGCCATTCAGACCATGGCAGCCAAAGAGGCGGACAGCGTATCCATTCTGGTCATGGACCCCAGGAACGGAGAAATGCTGGCCTGTGTCAATGTGCCGGAATTTGACCTGAATCAACCCTATCAGCTTCCGGAGGGCATAGGGGAAGACTGTACTGCGGAGGAAAAGCAGAACCTGTTGAACGGTATGTGGAGAAACGGGTGTATCAATGATACCTACGAGCCCGGGTCTACTTTCAAAATCATTACCGCAGCTGCCGGGCTGGAGGAAGGTGTGATTACAACCTCCTCCACTTTCAGCTGCCCCGGCTTTATCGTAGTGGATGACAGGAAAATCCGGTGTCATAAAATTGCGGGACACGGCTCCCAGGACTTCACCCATTGCATGATGAATTCCTGTAATCCGGCGCTGATCAGTGTGGGACTTCGGCTCGGAATTGACAATTACTATTCTTATTTCGAGCAGTTCGGGTTGAAGAATAAGACGGGGATTGACCTGCCGGGAGAAGCGGCCACCATTATGCACAAAAAAGAAAATATGGGGAATGTGGAACTGGCCACCGTAGCCTTCGGACAGTCCTTTCAGATTACGCCCATACAGCTGCTTACCACAGCTGCCTCCATTATCAACGGAGGCAACCGGATAACGCCCCACTTCGGAGTCCGGACCTGCGACCCCCGGGGCAATGTGCTTGAGACCTTTGAGTATCCTGTAAAAAACGGCATTGTCTCAGAGGAGACCAGCGCAACCATGAGGGAGATTCTTGAGATGGTGGTGAAGGAGGGTTCCGGTAAAAATGGTCAGGTGGAGGGATTTCGGATAGGGGGCAAGACTGCTACCAGTCAGACCCTGCCCAGGGGAAGCGGAAAATATATCTCTTCCTTTATCGGCTTCGCACCGGCGGACAATCCACAGGTGATAGCCCTTGCAATCATCAACAATCCGAAAGGTGTGTACTACGGCGGACAGGTGGCTGCACCGGTCATCCGGCAGCTTTTTGAAAATATATTGCCCTATATGGGAATCATGAGTTATAATCAATGAGGAGAATCCGGATGAACAGAATT
Source organism: Acetatifactor sp. (assembly GCA_051880315.1). GTDB lineage: Bacteria > Bacillota > Clostridia > Lachnospirales > Lachnospiraceae > Acetatifactor. Next base: position 50,620 of record JBJENR010000042.1, on the reverse strand, counting down.
GTGATTGCGGCAATTTTTATTTCTTTTGCAGTCAGTGCATTCCTGGGGCCGGTAATGATTCCCAGGCTGAAAAAGTTGAAAATCGGCCAGACGGTTCGGGATGACGGGCCTTCCGCCCACCTTAGAAAAAACGGCACACCCACCATGGGCGGTATTCTGATACTCCTTGGTGTGACGGTGACTACCCTGATTTTTGTAAAGGATTATCCGAACACGGTGCCGGTGCTGCTTTTGACCATAGGCTTTGGCGCCATCGGTCTTCTGGATGATTACATCAAGGTTGTCTGCAGACGCTCCATGGGACTTACCCCCCTGCAAAAGCTGGCGGGACAGATTGGGGTTACGGCAGTGTTTGCACGGTATCTGACGAAATACACGGATGTGGGGCTGAGTATGAGAGTCCCTTTTCTGGAGGACTGCTATCTGGATTTCGGAAACTGGAATCTGGTGATTTTGTTCCTGATTGTCCTTGGAACAGCAAATGGAGTCAACTTCACGGACGGCCTGGACGGCCTGGCCGGGAGTGTCACCATGATAGTGGCGGTATTCTTCACGGCTGTTGCTGTGGGGACCGGAAGCGGAATCGAACCGGTTACCTGTTCTGTGGTGGGAGCACTGCTTGGCTTTTTGCTTTTTAATGTGCATCCCGCATCAGTTTTTATGGGGGATACGGGCTCCCTTGCCCTGGGAGGTTTTGTAGCTGCCTGCGGATATATGTTGCAGATGCCTTTATACATAGCTGTTGTGGGCATTGTATATCTGGCGGAGGTTCTATCTGTCATACTTCAGGTTTGTTATTACAAAATCACCGGCGGCAGAAGGCTGTTCAGGATGGCACCGTTACATCATCATTTTGAACTGAGCGGCTGGTCCGAGACAAAGATAACGGCATGGTTTACAATTATCACGGCTCTGGCCTGTCTGGCGGCCCTGGGCACGTTATAGAAACGATAGAAACGCAAAGAAAGAAGGAAAAATCGGAATGAAGAACGGAGAAAAATGTCTGGTAATCGGTTCCGGAATCAGCGGAGTCGGTTCTGCGACACTGCTGGAGCATATAGGAGCGGAGGTAGTTCTTTACGACAGTGACGAGAAATTGACGGCGCAGGAGATTCGGAAGAAGCTGTCTCCGGACAGTCAGGTGCAGTGCATCGCTGGAAAGCTTCCCGGGGAGATTTATGATTCCGTGGAAACTGTTGTTTTAAGTCCCGGCGTGCCCGTGGATATTCCCCTGGTAACCGGACTGAAAAGCAGAGGTGCCGACATTATGGGAGAGATAGAGTTAGGCTTCCGGCAGGAGAAGGGAAGGGTCATTGCCATCACCGGAACCAACGGCAAGACCACAACCACCACCCTTGTGGGAGAAATCATGAAGGAGCATCTGGGCGGGGAGAAGGTCTTTGTTGTAGGAAATATCGGAAAGCCCTATACCTCAGAATGCCTGAAGACAAATCGGGATACCGTGACCGTGGGGGAAATCAGCTCCTTCCAGCTGGAGACCATGATTGATTTTCATCCGGTGGTCTCCGCAATCCTGAATATTACTCCGGACCATCTGAACCGGCATCATACCATGGAGGCTTATGTGCGGGCGAAGGAGAATATCACCTGTAATCAGACGAAGGATGATGTCTGTGTATTAAATTATGAAAACAGCTATACCAGAGAGTTTGGTGAGCGCTGTCCTGCCGGCGTGATATATTTTTCCTCGGCCAGAGAGCTGCAGGACGGATACTGGCTGAAGGGTGACCTGATCATGGTAAGCCACGGGGGCAGGGCTGAAGAGATTCTCCACATACACAGGGATATGAATCTGGTGGGAATCTGTAACGTGGAGAACGTGATGGCTGCCCTGGCAATTTCGGAAGCCATGGGAGTACCTTTGGATACGGTGCTGAGAGTCATCAAACGCTTCAAGGCCGTGGAGCACCGCATAGAGTTTGTGGAGACCAGGGGCGGTGTGGATTATTATGACGATTCCAAGGGAACCAATCCCGATGCTGCCATTCAGGGAATTAAGGCCATGAGCAGGCCTACCATTCTGATTGGCGGCGGTTATGATAAGCAAAGCGAGTATGATGAGTGGATTGAGAGCTTTGGTGGCAGGGTAAAATGGCTTGTGCTGATCGGACAGACCAGGGAGAAGATAGCTGAGTGTGCGAGAAAGCATGGCTTTGACAGGATTAAGTTTGCCGATACTTATGAGGAGTGCCTCAAGCTTTGCACAAAGCTGGCAGAAGAGGGGGATGCGGTATTGCTTTCACCGGCCTGTGCCAGCTGGGGGATGTTCCCCAACTATGAGGTGCGCGGAGATTTGTTTAAGGAATATGTCAGAGGATTGGATGCTTAAGGGGCGGATTTTATGGCGATACAGCGAACTGCAGTGAGAAGAAAACGAAAAGAACAGACGGAATTCTTTTTTGATTACAGTTTATTGTTTATTGTGTTATTTTTACTTGGCTTCGGGCTTGTCATGATTTACTCTGCAAGCTCCTATGAGGCCTATCAGGACTTTCAGGATGCGGCGTATTACCTGAAAAAGCAGCTGATTGCAATGATTATCGGTCTGGTGCTGATGATTATTGTGGCAAACATTCCCTATCATTTCTGGGAGAGATTTGCACTGCTGGGTTATTTTGTCTCCATGGCACTGGTGCCGCTGGTATTAACACCCCTGGGCGTGGAATCCCACGGCGCCAGACGATGGATTAGAATTCCCGGTATCGGACTGAATCTGCAGCCGGCGGAGGTGGCGAAGCTGGGGATGATTCTTTTCCTTGCCGTTATGGTCTGCAAGATGGGAAAAAGTGTGCGTACCCTGAAGGGCTTTGCTGTCATGCTGATTGCTCCGCTGCCTGTGGTGGCAGAGGTTTACCTGATTACCAAAAACCTGAGCTCGGCCATTATTATCATGGGAATTTCCGTGCTGATGGTGTTTGTGGCAAGCCCGGACTATAAAAAGTTTGTCATTATCGGTTCCATAGGTGTTGCGGCGGTGGCACTGCTGATTTTTCTGATTGTGTCCTCAGGCGGCGGAGATGGCGGCTTCAGAAGTGAGAGAATTCTGGCCTGGCTGGATCCGGAGGGGCATTCCCAGGGAAAGGGCTTCCAGACATTGCAGGCCCTGTATGCCATCGGAAGCGGCGGCATTTTCGGCAAAGGTCTGGGACAGAGTATGCAGAAGCTGAGCTTTCTTCCCGAAGCCCAGAATGATATGATATTCTCCATTATCTGCGAGGAGCTGGGACTTTTCGGAGCTATCGCAATCATCGTCATGTTTATCATGCTTCTGTGGAGAATGATGGTCATTGCCAATAACGCGGAGGATTTGTTCGGCGCCATGCTGGTGGTAGGTGTCATGGGGCACATTGCCATTCAGGCAATCCTGAATATTGCGGTGGTGACCAACACCATTCCCAACACAGGTATTTCCCTTCCCTTTATCAGCTACGGAGGTTCTTCCGTTATGTTCCTGCTCATTGAGATGGGACTTGTCCTGAGTGTTGCCAAGCACATACAGCTGAAAGAGTTATAATAATTACAGGTAACGTGGAAAGGCTCTGCCACATAGGATATAGTAATCTTATGTCGGGCAGAGAATCATGGAGTCAATTTGTGTATGGGGCGGTGTTGCCCTACAGGGAAAGGTTCATATTCAGGGGTCCAAAAATGCCGCTTTGCCCGTGCTGGCGGCAACCCTGCTGACAGGGGAGGTTTCTTATATCAGAAATTGTCCCAGAATCAGTGATGTCCATGCCATGGTCAGCCTGCTCAGGGAGCTGGGCTGTCATGTGAACTGGAAGGAGGATGGGATTCTGGTGGATTCTGCCGATGTAAAGCGGGGAGAAATGAAATCCGACGCTGTCACCGGCATGCGTTCCTCCCTTTGTCTGCTTGGTGCCATGCTTGGCAGGTGCAGTGAGGTGGTGATGGAGCATCCAGGAGGCTGTGTCATCGGTTCCCGCCCCATAGATCTGCATATCAATGCGCTGAAAAAGATGGGGGTGGAGTTTAGCAGGGAGGGCGGCAGGCTGAAGGCCGTTGCAGACCGGCTGCACGGGGCAGAAATCAGGCTGGAAAAGTCCAGTGTCGGTGCTACGGAAAATGTGATTCTTGCAGGTGTCATGGCAGAGGGCAACACCCTTCTTGAAGGAGCGGCAAGGGAGCCGGAGGTCTGTGCGTTGTGCAGGTATCTGGAAAACTGCGGGGCACTGATTGAGGGGATTGGCACGGAAAGACTTGTGATACACGGCGGGCGGACACTGTACGGAACGGATTACAGGGTACCGGCAGACAGAATCGTAGCCGGAACTTATCTCTTTGCCTGTGTGGCGGCAGGCGGAAATATTTTGCTGGAAGATGCGCCGGCGGAGGAAATGGAATGTGTGCTGGAGCTGTGCTCCCATATGGGCGGAAAAATATGCGTCTCGGAAGAGGGGATCTATGTCCAGGGGCCTTCCAGACCGGGGGCCGGAGGGTACATCAGGACAGAGGTTTATCCCGGATTTCCAACGGATCTCCAGTCGGTGGTTCTGGCGACAGCCTCTGTGGCGGAGGGAGAAACGGTGATAGAAGAAAGCATCTTTGAGAACCGTTTTCGGATTGTGGAGGAGCTTCAAAGGATGGGAGCCAGGATAGAGTTTCTCGGTGACAAGAGTGTACTTGTCAGGGGAGTGCCCGCTCTGACCGGAAGCGAGGTGGAGGCAAGGGAGCTCAGAGGCGGTGCGGCAATGGTAGTGGCAGCGCTGGCGGCAAACGGAAGGACCACCATAACCGGATGCCCGTATATATACCGGGGTTATGAAAATATTTGTCGTGATTTAAAAGAGTTAGGAGCTAGAATTGTAAGTGTATAAGAGGAAAAAGGCAGGCATCATCGCCCTGACGATTTTGGTCCTTGGGGCGGTGGTGCTGGGCGCAGGCTGGTATTTTAAAAGTAAATACACCATAAAGAACGTTTATGTGGAGGACAATATTCACTATACAGATGAGGAGATTAAGGCCTTTGTCATGAAGGGAGCGCTGGGGAATAATTCAAAATATCTTTCTCTGAAGTACAGAAACAGAGAGGTGGAGGATATTCCTTTTGTGGATACCATTGATGTGGACATCCTGTCTGCCGATACCATAAGAATCCGGGTGTATGAGAAGCCGGTGATAGGCTATGTGAGGTATCTCGGCACAAATATGTATTTTGACAAGGACGGATATGTGGTGGAGAGCAATGATGTCATCACACGGGGGATTCCCCAGGTCACGGGAATTACCTTTGACCATATGGCGCGGGGAGAGAAGCTTCAGGTGGAAAATGAGGAAGTCTTTGACAGGATACTGGTTCTGAAGAATATTCTGGATAAAAATGAACTCTATGCGGATAAGGTGAATATTACCAGCCGGGGCGAAATCACAGTTTACTTTGAAAATCTGGAGGTGATGCTGGGCAACGATTCTGCTGTGCTGGAGAACAAAATTGCCCAGCTGAAGGGCATTCTGCAAAAATATGAGGGACAGGCAGGCACCCTGAAGATGACGACCTATAATGAAGAGGGAAGATATTCTTTTAATCCGAAATAAACTTTTTCAGAAAACAGTTGCGAAATTCAAAAAATAATTATATGATAGAGTATATGGGATTTAGTAAGTTAAAAGGAGGATGAACCTTTGCTTGAGATTAAGACGAATGAAGCTGAATCTGCTGCCAAGATTATAGTAGTTGGTGTAGGCGGTGCAGGTAATAATGCTGTTAATAGAATGGTTGATGAACAGATTGATGGTGTGGAATTTATCGGGGTAAACACGGACAAGCAGGCCTTGCAGCTGTGTAAGGCGCCCAAGCTGCTTCAGATTGGGGAGAAACTGACCAAAGGACTGGGAGCAGGCGCGAAGCCCGAGGTTGGTGAGAAGGCTGCCGAGGAGAGCTCGGAGGAAATTTCTGCCGCTTTGTCCGGTGCGGATATGGTGTTTGTTACATGCGGCATGGGAGGCGGAACCGGAACAGGTGCAGCTCCTGTTGTTGCGCGGCTGGCCAAGGAGATGGGAATTCTCACGGTAGGTGTTGTCACAAAGCCCTTCAGATTTGAAGCAAAGGCTCGCATGATTAATGCGTTAAGCGGTATTGAGCGTATCAAAGAAAATGTAGATACCCTCATTGTCATTCCTAATGACAAGCTTCTGGAAATAGTGGACAGGCGTACTACTATGCCTGAGGCTCTTAAGAAAGCGGATGAAGTCCTTCAACAGGCGGTTCAGGGAATAACTGACCTGATTAACGTACCGGCAGTCATCAACCTCGACTTTGCTGACGTACAGACAGTCATGAAGGACAAGGGTATTGCACATATCGGTATCGGTGAAGGCAAAGGAGACGATAAGGCCCTTGAAGCCGTAAAAATGGCAGTGGAGAGCCCGCTGCTGGAGACCACTATCACCGGTGCATCTCATGTGATTATCAATGTATCAGGAGATATCACCCTTGCAGATGCAAGTGATGCAGCAAGCTATGTACAGAATCTGGCAGGCGAAGATGTCAATATTATCTTCGGTGCCATGTATGATGCATCGAAATCCGACAGTTGCACCATTACGGTAATTGCTACCGGTTTGGATGATGTGACTTCCAATGCTCCTGTACAGAACAGAATGGGTGCAGGTGCCGTATACAGACCTTCACAGTCACATATTACCCCCAGTTCACTGAAGGGTATTACGCCGAATCCCGGAGCAGCTGTGCAGCAGACGATTCCTCAGCAGGTAAGACCTGTACAGGGAATCCAGAAGCCTGTAGACATCAGAAGCTCTGTGGAGGAGAAGTCCCTGAAGATTCCCGATTTCCTGCAGAGAAAGTAATAATACCAATCTTGAATTCTCAGCCGGGCAGCTTGACTGCCCGGTCTTTTTTTGTCATGAAATTCTTTTTTTTACTTCCCGTTTTTGACAAATTTCATGGAGGCTTCCCTTTATAATGATTATGAAAAGGATGAACCCCATGCGATATGAAATCTATGCTGACAGCTTGTTTTTAATTAATTTTGTGATGAATTTGTATGTCCTGATGCTGGTAAACCGCAGTACCCACGGCACTGCCACACCGCTTAGACTGTTAGGTGCATCAGCAATGGGAGGAGCCGGATATTTACTCATATTATGGCTTCCCGGCAGGGCATTGGCAAAAATCATCCTGGGTATGGCAGCGGAGTCAGCGGGGATGCTTCTGGTGGCTTTTCGGGTGAAGGGCTTGAAAAACTTCCTGAAGCTGCTGGAAAAGGCTCAGATTTATTCCTTTTGCATGGGCGGCGCTTTTCTTTTTGTCCTTCGTTGTTTTCGCTTTACGGAGGGTATTTTGACCGGAGTGTTTGGCATTCTGGGAATGGGGGGAATTCTGTATCTCTTTCTTGGGTTTTCTCTGGATGGGACAACGGATAAGTGCAGCATTTGTCGGGCGGTATTGAAGGCAGGTGAGGCACAGATTATGGTAACTGCCCTGATTGATTCCGGCAACAGTCTGACGGAACCTATCAGCGGAAAACCTGTATCGGTTGTGGATGAACAGGTTTTCCTAGCACTGTGGAAGGAGGATGAGATGATTTATCGCGCTGTCCCTTATCACAGCATCGGGAAGAAGCATGGTATTCTGAAGGGTTACCTCTTGCCTGAACTGAGACTGGAGTTGGGCGGTATGCAAAAGAGCTTTTATGATGTTTATGTAGCGGTGAGTCCGGAGAAGATATCTTCCTCCGGAGAAGCTGAAGCAAAATCGGTCAGAATGATTATCAATCCCCAGCTGCTGGAAGAAAAAGCTTCCCCGAAAAAGAAGCTTCTTCCGGTGAAGAAGGCGTGAGGGAGCAAAGGAGAAGAAGTATGATATTAAAAGTGACTATGCCGGGAAGAATTCAATTTAAAATGATCAGGAGAGAAAATCTGCTCTTGAGAAAACGAGGCGAAATTCATTACATAGGCGGTACGGAGATTCTGCCTCCCCCGTTGGAGCTTGCCCAGGAAAGCCGGGTGATAAATGACCTGGGAACGGACGACGATGCGGAAGCCAAGGCAACACTGATTGAACATAATCTGAGGCTTGTGGTATATATAGCAAAGAAATTCGACAATACAGGTGTGGGGGTGGAGGATCTTATTTCCATCGGCACCATTGGTTTGATTAAATCAATCAATACCTTTAAGCCGGAGCGAAATATTAAACTGGCAACCTACGCCTCCCGATGTATCGAGAATGAAATTCTGATGTATCTGCGTCGTAACAGCAGAGCAAGACAGGAGGTTTCGCTGGATGAACCTCTGAATGTGGATTGGGACGGAAATGAACTGCTGCTGTCAGATATTCTCGGTACGGAGGAGGATATTATTTACCGGGACATTGAAGATGAGGTGGAGCGGAAACTGTTGATGGCGGCAATCAGTAAGCTTTCCGACAGGGAGCGGACGATTATCAACCTTCGCTTTGGTCTCGGCAACCGGGAAGGCCGTGAAATGACCCAGAAGGAGGTGGCTACATTGCTGGGAATTTCCCAGTCTTACATCTCCCGCCTGGAAAAGAAAATCATGCGCCAGTTAAAAAAGGAAATGAGTAATCACATTTGATTTTGCATTCAGTATATGATATAGTGAACGCAGAGGAAAACCAGGCGACGCCGCAGGCGGATAAAGAACGTAACAGTAAGGCGGGTACATCAAATGATTAAACGGGATGACATCTTGTCCATGGAATATTTAAAAAAAACACAGTTTACCGGCTGCCATCAGGGGATGCGCTATCGTCTTGAAGGCGTGAGGGGAGAGAACGACGAAAAAATTCTTCGCTGTACCGTTTGGCCGGAGCCTTTTAATTTCTTTACGACACCTGCGGAGCAGAAAACCAGTGCGGATTTTCTGTTTGATGAAGATGGTGTTGTGGATGCTATATCCTGGATGAACGACAGGCTTTTTGAAGACAAGGACAAGTGGGAACACGCGAAAGAAAATTGGGATAATTATGATTGATACAATTCATTATATACACAGGGACTTGACCAATGTACTTACCTTTCTTCCCTATGGCCTCGTGGTTGGAGTACCTTTGGCAGTATTGGTTACCCTGCTTCTTGAAAAGAGAAGAAAAAAGCTTGAAAAGCCGCCTCTGAAATGGGCTGCGGTTACCTGCTTTTGTATTTATGCGGCAATTCTTTTAGTGATAACCCTTTTGTCCAGAGAGGATGGAGTCAGAAAAGGAATTGATTTAAAACTGTTTTCCACCTGGGGAATTAACAAGCGGAACAATGCTCTGGTAATAGAGAATGTTTTGCTGTTTATTCCTTATGGTTTTTTTGGAAGTTGGGCTTTTAAACGGCTGCGCAGACTTATTCCCTGCATATTCTTTGGGGCAGTCACAAGTCTCTGTATAGAATCCCTGCAGCTGGTCACGGGACGGGGGATTTTTCAGATTGATGATATTCTGACCAATCTGTTGGGAAACATCATTGGATTCCTGATTTTTGGAATGTTTTCCGGGGCACATAAAAGAATGATGTCCAAATGATTCTGCCACGTTTTATCGGCGCATATATCGATTTCGGGAGAACTGCTTTTATTTTTAATTTTGGGAGTTGACAAATTCAGAACAAGCTAGTATTCTGGACATAGACAAAGGGGAGTAGCTGACATATTAAACTAATATGCTTACATATCATCAGTACGATTAGAAACAATCTGGTATGTGACTAAGCGGCGAGACTTTTGTTGCATTATGTGAATGCAACAAGGGGCTCGCCTTATTGTTGCGGAAAGGATGGAGGATATGGAAGTATTGGTACAGGTTGGTTTAATGGCACTGGGGTTTGTCATGCTTATCAAGGGCGCTGACTGGTTTGTGGACGGAGCGGCAGGGATTGCTGCCAGACTGGGTATTTCGCAGCTGGTAATAGGTCTCACAATTGTCGCCATGGGAACCAGTACGCCGGAGGCGGCGGTGAGCATTTCGTCTGCTCTGAAAGGAAACGCAGATATTACAATCGGTAATATTGTGGGGAGCAACATACTGAACATATTGATTATTCTGGGGCTGGCTGCGATGATTGTCCCGCTCAGGGTGGCGAGGTCGACCATTCGCTATGAAATACCTTACATGATTTTGATTACTTTTGTACTCCTTGTGCTGGGATACACGGGCGGTGAGATTACCTTTGGAGAAGGAATCGTATTGTGGGTGTTCTATGTCATATATCTTGGGTATTTATATGTTGTGGCAAAGCAGCATAAAAACAATTTAAAGAAGTTACAGGAACAGCAGGAACCTATACAGGGACAACTGAAAAAGTCAAAGGAACAGCAGGAACCTCAGGAGTTGGAGCAGCAGAATACCCGGCAGCCACATACATCCATAGGGATTCTGATGCTTCAAATTGCGGCAGGCATATTCCTGGTCGTACTGGGAAGCAGTTTCACTGTGGACGGAGCTACTGCTATCGCCCAAATGCTGGGAATCAGTGAGAGGTTTATCGGCCTTACGATTGTGGCACTGGGAACCTCCCTTCCGGAGCTTGTGACCTCCGTGAATGCAGCAATCAAGGGAAATGCGGATATAGCCATCGGCAACATCGTGGGAAGCAATATTTTCAACATCCTGTTTATCGTGGGAACAACGGCATTGATTACGCCGGTAGTGTTTGCTCCAAACTTTTTGATTGATACCTTGATTGCTGCCGTGACCGGTTTTCTGTTGCTGTTTGCAAGCATCCGGAACCACCGGCTGACCAGGGGAATCGGTCTTTTGATGCTGGCATGCTATGCAGGATATTTTATCTACCTGTTATAATTAATTACGGATGCCGGTTCACACACAATTATTTTACCGCAATGGGCTATACGCGGGAGGATAAAGAAGCCGCTATACCCTGCCAGGCTTATTCCGTGAAGAAATTACCCAAATAGATGTGTAAAAAGTACAGAATTGCACCATTGGTTGTAGAAAAAATAACAAAAACCTGCAATGGAGCAGAAGTATAAGCGATGACAAGAAGAAAGTATTTGAAAAACATTTGATTTCAATAAAGCACATATTCGGAGAATGCAGGGAGTTTTGCTCTGAAAGCAGGAAGCTTTGTTCTTAAGTGTCTTGGCAGAACCCTGTTTTTGTGGTATATATTGTTCAAGGTGATACCGGATTTGAAAGTAAAAAGTCGAGAAAGCTTAAAAAGTCAAGAAGGTGAAAAGTCGAGAAAACTTAAGAGAGGAGGAGATGATATCATGAGTAATCGTTAAAAACAATTCAGGTGATATTTCAGGTGGCAAAGGTATTCAGCAAGATTGCGTATGTGCTTTGATTTTCTGTGTGGCAGGTATTATTCTGGCATGGTTTTTCAACAGATATTTTAAGCGAGAGCTTGTAGCGGGCACTCCTTTTACCTTTGATGGGGCAAAGGAGTTGAAGCGTCTGGGAATTCTGATGATTGTTCTGCCTTTGGCAGCCCAAATTCTCAATGCAGTAGTCATTGAAATCTGGAATGAAGTGACAGCCGCTTCTCTGAAACTGTCCGTGGATACCGGCAGCGAGGTGGCACAGGGAATCCTGTTCCTTGTGATGGCGGTCATCTTTCAGTATGGTGCAGAGCTTGAGACAGGGAAGAAAAATGACCAGGGAATATAGGTTTACCGCACATAACCGTTTATGAAAGGTGCGGCTGAGGGAGGAGTGACAGAACATGGCTTTGGATTATGTCATTCGAGTGGCGGAGGAAAAGGATGCTCAGGCGGTTCACGATATCTACGGGGAATATGTGGACAGACTGGATGTGACCTTTACGGTCACCAATCCCAGTGTGGAAGAATACCGGGAAAAGATTATAAGCACCGTCAAGATGTATCCTTTTTATGTGGCGGAGGACAGCCGTGGGAATATTCTGGGATATTGCTGCGGCTCACGTCTGAGACCCCATGATGCCTATAGATGGAATGTGGAGTCTACCATCATGTTAAGTAAGGAGGCGCCCAGGCGCCGGGGAATTGCCACGGCTCTCTATGCCAGATTTATGCAGACCCTGAAGGAGCAGCATTTTCAGTATGTTTACGGTGTCTTGGTGGATACAAATGAAGCCAGTATCGCTCTGCATGAAGCGCTGGGCTTTGTGGAGGTAGGACATTTTGAAAGAGCGGGCTATAAGAAGGGAGAATGGCTTGGAATTCTCTGGATGCAGAAATACATTGGCGACGAAAATGCAGAGGTACTGGAACCCATACCCTTCGAAATGATGAGTAACGTATAAGAAAGCAGGAAGGAAGAGTGACTATTTCCCAAAAGTATGTTACAATGTAGGTACATGCTTTTGTAAGGAGAAAAACAAATGATTGAGCTTGCGGATATGTTTTTGCACAATTTTCTGAGGTTTGACTGGATTATCTTTTTGATGGCGGCGGTAAACGGGGTCATGTATTTTAAAACACTGGACAGGACGAACAGAATCTATGCCCACTTTAATGCACAGGACAGAACCGTAAATCTGAATGAGGATACGCAGGAGATTCTGAAGAATCATACGGAAAAGGAAAAGACAAAGCTTTCTGCCAATGAGCTCCTGATGCATCGGGAGAAGATGAATCAGTATTATGCACTTTATTCCAATCTGACCACTATGTTCCCACTGATGGGAATGCTGGGAACCGTAGTGTCATTGATTCCTATGGTGAATTCGCTGGGAGCAGAGACCACGGGATTGTTTTTTTCGGCATTGACCTCAACCTTCTGGGGAATCGTTGCTGCACTGGTGTTCCGGCTGTCGGACGCATCCCTTTCCTACAAGATTGACGATAATGAAAAACATATGGAATATATGTTCAATCCCCACAAAAAAGAGTAAATGGGAGACGGATGATGAAAAAGAGGGAATTGATTCTTGATTTTACCTCCCTGTTGGATGTCATCATGATTCTGCTGTTTATCGTTATCAGCAACATGGCAAAGGCCTCTGCTTCCAGGAGTGAAGATGCGGCACAGTCATTAGCTGAGGCTGAAGCGCAGCTGGAAGCCCTGGCTGAGGAAAGGGAGGAACTGCTGGAGCAGCTGGCGCAGGAGCAGAAAAACGGGGAGGAGCTTTCAAAGACCACCGCCGAATTACAGGAGCTGCAGTTGAAGTATCATGAGCTTCAGAAGGAATACGATTATTTCAAGATAACTTCGGAATTTGAGGAGGATGATTTGTCGGTGTACGAGCTGGCCATGGAGAGAATGACCAGGGTTGTTCTGATCTGCGAGACCGGCATAAATCCGGAGACAGGTAACAATCAGGTTAAAATCAATATCTATCAGAGCAATGAAGGGACAGGAGAGCATACCCTTGTCAATTCTGTGACGTTGGAACATCATTTGGAGATGACCAGGGAGGAGCGCGCCAAGCTCAAGGCAGAACAGATTATTGATGTCACCGGAGCCTTCACTGAGGTTCTCAGAGAGAATGAAAAGGATATCCTATGGTTTTCTGTCCAGTATAATTATGACGATGTGAATTTTTCAAAAACGGATCTGGATGTTATCGCTGAGGCTGTCAATAATTTAGAGCGGAGATTTGGAAAAGTCTGCTTTACGGAAGAAATAAAAATGTACCGGGAGGATGAGAGATGAAAAAGGAAGAGAAGGGCGAAGAAAAACAGGGAAAGAAGAAGTCCCGGGGGCTGTTTGGCGGTGTGACTGCCATTGCTGCGGCAATATTGTTGTTTATCTTTGGAAAGGGCTTTGGACTCGGTCCCGGATTGGGTCTCGGAACCAATGCAGATGTCGGGGAAAGTAAAGAAAGTGAGTCTGCTGTGGTTTCCGGGGAGTCTGTTCCGGAGGAGACCACGGAAAGCAGTGAAAATACAGAGGTTACCATAACCATTGAAGTAAAACAGGATCAGTATTTTGTGGACGGACAAGAGAAGACTCTGGAGGACATTGAAGGCCTGCTGGAGGACAAGGATGGTGTAAAATACACCTATGTGCTTGAGAATAATTACGCATCGGCGAAAGCATGGGATGATATCAAGGCACTGTTTGTCAGCCGTGAAATCAGTGTGGTGGAGCAGTAGAATTTACTTACTTAAAGGAAAGAATTGAGATGGAAGATACCGGAGGAAGGCTATGAGACAGCTGGTTGAGAACAGAACCTTTGACGAGGAAAGAGCCTTATATTATTCACAGAATTGTGATATTAAAAATTGTATTTTTGCAGGACCGGCGGACGGAGAATCTGTTCTGAAGGAATCCAGAAACATTACTTTGGAGGACTGCAGCTTTTCCCTGCGTTATCCCCTGTGGCACGTGAAGGGCTTTACCATGGAACGCACACAGATGGATGAGAAGACCCGGGCGGCAATCTGGTACGCAGACAACGGAGTTATCAGAGACTGTACTCTGGGCGGAATCAAGGCTGTTCGTGAATGCCATAATATAGTGCTGGAGAACTGCAGGGTTGTCTCACCTGAGTTTGGCTGGAAAAGCAGTGAGATTTTGCTGAAGGACACGGAGATAACCTCTGAGTACATATTTCTGGACAGCAGCAATGTGAGGCTGGAGCATGTGACCATGCAGGGTAAATATTCCTTTCAGTACATGGAGAACCTGGAGATTAATAATTCTGTCCTGGACACAAAGGATGCGTTCTGGCACAGCAGGAATGTTACCGTGCGGGACAGCATTGTTAGGGGTGAGTATCTGGCATGGTTTTCGGAGGGACTGACCCTGATGAACTGCAGAATTATCGGTACCCAGCCTTTATGCTACTGCAAGAATCTGAAGCTGGTGAACTGCACCATGGAGGATACGGATCTGGCCTTTGAATATTCGGATGTGGAAGCGGATATCAGGGGGCATATTGAGTCCGTGAAGAATCCCCGAAGCGGTATTATCACGGCAGACAGTGTAGGCGGGATTATCAGGGAAAATCCTGTGATGGAATGTAACGGAGAAGTGGTCATACGGGATGTTTTAAATTAGTCTGCTTTAAATTTGTTTGAAAAAATGCTTGACAATCCAAAAATTCGGCGTTATGATAAGTAAAAATTTGATATTACTTTAAACCGTTGAAGCGGAGATAACGGTGATGATGCTCCTACAGAGAGTCTGCGAGGCTGAGAAGCAGGCGGAAAACAATTCATCAAATGGACCGCTGAGGGTGCAGGGAAATTGGGACCGGGTCCTGAGAGTATTCTGCAACGTGTGGGCATACGTCAGTTGCCGGGGATATGATGGTATCCTGATGAGGGTGCGACGGCAGTCGCAAATCAAGGTGGCAACGCGGATTGGGTGAATTCGTCCTTGACAAAATAGTAGATATTTTGTCAGGGACTTTTTTTATGCATGTCAAGGGCCCGGTGTAAGGGCAGAAAGGAGTATGTTATGCTTAAATTTTATCCTGCCATGGAGGATATCCGTAAGAAAACGGAATGCGGCGGATACAAAACCGCACCGGTAAGCACGGAAATCCTGTCGGATCTGAAAACACCTATCGAGGTTATGAGAATTCTGAAAAATGTGTCGGACCACTGTTATATGCTGGAATCCATGGAGGATCGGGAGAAATGGGGCAGATACACTTTCCTTGGTTATGACCCGAAGCTGGAGATTACCTGTACCAACGGGGAGATGAAGGTCGGTGACAGGTGCTTTTCCACCGGGGAGCCGCAGAAGTACATCAGGGAGGTGCTGGAGGAGTACAGGAGCCCCGTGTTTCAGGGGATGCCTACCTTTACCGGTGGTCTGGTGGGATATTTCTCCTATGATTACCTGAAGTATTCCGAGTCCACCCTGGCATTGGACGCAGAGGATACGGAGGGCTTCAAGGATGTGGATCTGATGCTTTTTGATAAGGTCATTGCCTTTGATAATTACAGAGGAAAGATTATCCTGATTGTAAACATTTCGCTGGAAAGGCTCGAGGAGGAGTACGAGCAGGCAACAAAGCAGCTACAGGAGATGGCAGAGCTGATTGTTAATGGAAAGCCAAGGGTGGATGAGCCGGGCAGATTAAAGTCCGAGATTACCTCACTGTTCGACAAGGAAACCTACTGCGGTATGGTGCAGAAGGCCAAGCACCACATCAAGGAGGGGGATATCTTCCAGATTGTGCTTTCCAACAGATTGGAGGCAAAATATGAGGGAACGCTGTTCAATGCCTATCGTATCCTGAGAACCGTAAATCCTTCTCCCTATATGTTTTATTTTTCCAGCTCGGATATGGAGGTGGCAGGGGCTTCTCCGGAGACGCTGGTAAAGCTGGAGGATGGTGTCCTCAGAACCTTCCCTCTGGCAGGTACCCGTCCCAGAGGAAGGGACGAAGAGGAGGACAGGAGACTGGAGAAGGAGCTGCTGGCAGACCCCAAGGAGCTGGCAGAGCACAACATGCTGGTGGATCTGGGGAGAAATGACCTGGGAAAGATCAGTAGCTTCGGCAGTGTGACGGTAGAAAAATATCATTCCATAGAGAGATACTCCCATGTCATGCATATCGGCTCTACCGTGCGTGGAGAGCTGGCAGAGGGAAGAGATGCACTGGATGCCGTGACAGCAGTCCTGCCGGCGGGAACACTTTCGGGAGCACCTAAAATCAAGGCTTGTCAGCTGATTAATGACATTGAGAACAATAAGAGGGGAATATACGGGGGCGCAATCGGTTATCTGGATTTTACGGGAAACCTGGACACCTGTATCGCCATCCGTATTGCTTATAAAAAGAACGGCAAGGTTTTTGTGCGAAGCGGAGCGGGAATCGTGGCTGACTCCGTGCCGGAGACAGAATATCAGGAGTGTATGAATAAGGCGGCTGCCGTAGTGAAGGCCTTAAGGCTTGCAGAGGAGGTGCAGTGATGATACTTTTGATTGATAATTATGACAGTTTCTCGTATAACCTGTATCAGCTGGTAGGCTCCATCTATCCGGACATCAGGGTCATCCGGAACGATGCCATGACGCCGGAGCAGATTAAGGAACTGCATCCGGAGGCAATTATTCTTTCACCCGGTCCGGGAAAGCCGGAGGATGCAGGTATTTGTGTGGAGGTGATAAAGAAGCTGGGGGGTGAGATTCCAATTCTTGGTGTCTGTCTGGGGCATCAGGCTATCTGTATTGCCTTTGGAGCTACGGTATCCTATGCAAGGACTCTCATGCACGGAAAGCAATCCATGACAGAACTGGACTCCGGCTGCGGGGTATTTGAGGGGCTGGAAGAATCCGTTCCGGTGGCCAGATACCATTCCCTGGCAGTTATCGAGAACACACTTCCCCCGGAACTGAAGGTGACGGCAAGGGCAGATGATGGAGAGGTCATGGCAGTAAAGCATGAGAGATATGAAATCTACGGACTCCAGTTTCACCCGGAATCCATCATGACACCGGATGGGACAAAAATGTTACAAAACTTTATCAACATTGCAGAAAGAGAGAGGAGAGCAAAAAGATGATTAAAGAGGCAATTGTAAAAATCGTGGATAAGCAGGATTTGACTTATGAGGAGGCCTATGCCGTGATGAATGAAATCATGAGCGGCGAAACCACACCTACACAGAACGCGGCATTTCTGGCTGCTCTTTCCACAAAGAGCACCAAGGCAGAGACCATTGACGAAATCGCCGGATGTGCAGCCGCCATGCGTGACCATGCCATGAAGGTGGAATGTGACATGGATTTGCTGGAAATCGTGGGAACCGGCGGTGACGGCGCACACAGCTTCAATATTTCCACAACCTCAGCGCTGATTGTGGCGGCAGCAGGAGTGAAGGTGTCAAAGCACGGAAACCGTGCGGCGTCCTCCATGTGTGGAACGGCTGACTGTCTGGAGGCTCTCGGGGTAAACTTGGACCAGTCTCCCGAGCAGTGCGTGGAGCTGTTGAAAAAAGTGGGTATCTGCTTCTTCTTTGCCCAGAAGTATCACACGTCCATGAAATATGTAGGCTCCATCAGGAAGGAACTGGGGATTCGTACCGTGTTCAATATTCTTGGACCGCTGACCAACCCCGCTTCCCCGTCCATGCAGCTGCTGGGAGTTTATGATGCCTCTCTCGTGGAGCCCCTGGCAAGGGTACTTTACAGTCTTGGCGTAAAACGGGGCATGGTAGTCTATGGACAGGATAAGCTGGATGAAATTTCCTTGAGCGCGGCCACTTCCGTGTGTGAATTTCGGGACGGCACTTACCGCAGCTACGAAATCTGTCCCGAGGATTTCGGTTTCAAGAGATGCAAGAAGGAGGAACTGGTGGGCGGAACTCCTGAGGAGAATGCACAGATTACAAGAAACATTCTGAATGGAGAAAAGGGGCCCAGGAGGGATGTGGTACTGATGAATGCAGGCGCTGCGCTGTATATTGCAGGCAAGGCGGAGAGCCTGGCCGACGGCATAAATCTGGCAGCAAAAATCATTGATTCCGGCGCGGCATTGAAGAAGCTGGAGGAGTTTATTGAAGCTACAAATTGAGAGGGATGCAACATGGAAACCATATTACAGACAATTGCAGATTATGCCTTGGTGCGAGTGGCGAAGGATAAGGAAAAGGTTCCGGCGGAGGCATTGAAGGAACGGTGTAAAAGCATGGAAAGGTCGGGAGGACAAAGCTTCCTCGACGCTCTTCGAAAGCCCGGTGTCAGCTTTATCTGTGAAGTGAAGAAGGCTTCCCCCTCCAAGGGAGTAATTGCGGAGGAGTTTCCCTATGTGGAAATCGCAGAGGAATATGCGGCAGCAGGTGCAGATTGCATCTCCTGTCTGACAGAGCCTAAATGGTTTCTTGGTTCGGACGAAATCTTCGGGGAGATACGCAGTGCGGTTACGGTGCCTATGCTGCGCAAGGATTTTGTGGTGGACGAATACCAGCTCTACCAGGCAAAGGTTATGGGAGCAGACGCCGTACTGTTAATCTGTGCCCTGCTGAACAGGGACACGGTGGCGAGATATCTGGACATCTGCAGAGAACTTGGCCTGGCAGCACTGGTGGAAACCCACGATGAGAAGGAGATCAAGGATGCTGTTCTGGCAGGCGCTGAGATAATCGGTGTGAACAATCGGAATCTGAAGGATTTTTCCGTGGATATCAATAACAGCTCCAGGCTTCGTGCCCTGGTGCCGGAGAAGGTGTTGTTTGTGGCGGAGAGCGGCATCCGTTCTCCGGAGGACGTGACAGCGCTCAGAAGGCAGGGCGTCGATGGTGTGCTGGTGGGGGAAACGCTCATGCGGGCACAGGATAAAAAGACTGTCCTCAGGAGACTGCGTGGAGAAGAGGGATGAAGAAAATCAAAATCTGCGGGTTGTCCCGGCCGGAGGATATTGAGGCGGTTAACCTGCTAAAACCGGAGTATTGCGGTTTTGTCATTAATTTTCCGAAAAGCAGTAGGAGCCTGCAGCCGGAGCAGGTTCGTATTTTAAGGGAAAAATTGGACCGGTCGGTGACACCGGTGGGGGTGTTTGTGAATCAGCCCCCGGAGCTGGTTGCAGAGCTGTTGAACCGGGACGTTATATCCGTGGCCCAGCTTCACGGGCAGGAGGAGGAAGCCTATCTGGACGCTCTGCGCAGACTTACCGAAAAACCTGTCTGGCAGGCCTTTCAGATAAAAACAGGAGAAGAGCTTCAGCGGGCGGCAGGGAGCAGGGCGGATTTTGTGCTTCTGGATGCAGGACAGGGAGAAGGCAGGACCTTTGACTGGAGCTGTCTGGAGGACTTTCACAGACCCTTTGGTCTGGCGGGGGGACTGAACGCGGATAACCTGCCCCGGGCGCTGAAGACCCGGGCGGAGCTTCTGGACGTCTCCGGAGGAGTGGAGACGGACGGCCATAAGGATCCGGAGAAGATAGAGAGGTTTATTTCCCTGGTCAGAAGGGAAGGCCGGTGACGGGAAACCGGGAAACCGGAAAACCGGGAAACCGGGAAACCGGGAAACATAAATCAGGAAATATAAATCAGGAAATATAAATCAGGAAAAGAAAAACAGGAATCACTGAAAGATAAAAACGAGAATGACAGGGAAAAGGAGAGGAGCTTACATGGAACAGAAGGAAGGAAGATTCGGCGTGCACGGCGGTCAGTACATCCCGGAGACACTGATGAACGCTGTGATTGAACTGGATAAGGCATACAATCATTACAAGAATGACCCGGAATTTCAGAAGGAGCTTACCGCATTGCTGAATGATTATGCAGGCAGACCCAGCAGGCTTTATTATGCGGCGAAAATGACGGAGAATCTGGGTGGCGCAAAAATTTATTTAAAGCGCGAGGACCTCAACCATACTGGTGCCCACAAGATTAACAACGTACTGGGGCAGGCGCTTCTGGCAAAGAAGATGGGAAAGACCCGTCTGATTGCGGAGACCGGTGCCGGCCAGCACGGCGTAGCCACCGCCACCGCTGCGGCGCTGATGGGCATGGAGTGTGTGGTGTTCATGGGGAAGGAGGACACGGAGAGACAGGCGCTGAATGTATATCGCATGAAGCTCCTGGGAGCGGAGGTTGTTCCGGTTACCACAGGTACTGCTACCCTGAAGGATGCAGTATCCGAGGCAATGCGCGAGTGGACCAATCGGATTGAAGATACTCATTATTGTCTGGGCTCCGTCATGGGTCCTCATCCTTTTCCTACCATTGTGCGAGATTTTCAGGCGGTGATTTCCAAGGAAATCAAGGAACAGATACTGGAGAAGGAAGGAAGGCTTCCGGATGCCGTAATCGCCTGCGTTGGCGGTGGCAGCAATGCCATGGGTGCATTCTACAACTTCATCGGGGATCAATCAGTGCGCCTCATCGGCTGTGAGGCAGCAGGCAGAGGCATTGATACCTTTGAGACGGCAGCAACCATCAATACGGGAAAAATGGGAATCTTTCACGGTATGAAATCTTATTTCTGTCAGGATGAGTACGGCCAGATTGCACCGGTGTATTCCATTTCGGCAGGTCTGGATTATCCCGGCATCGGTCCGGAGCATGCATGGCTTCACGATATCGGCCGCGCGGAATATGTGGCGGTTACGGACGATGAGGCGGTGAATGCCTTTGAATATTTGAGCAGAACGGAAGGCATCATTCCTGCCATTGAGTCTGCCCATGCCCTTGCACATGCAATGAAGCTTGCACCGCAGATGGATAAGGACAAGATTATTGTTGTGAATATTTCGGGGCGGGGAGACAAAGATTGTGCAGCCATAGCAAGATACAGAGGGGAGAATATTTATGAGTAAGATAAAGAATGCATTTCAGAAGGGCAAGGCGTTTATTCCTTTTGTGACCTGTGGTGATCCCAATCTGGAAACCACGGAAAAGCTGGTTCGTGCCATGGAAAAGAGCGGCGCGGATCTGATAGAACTGGGAATCCCCTTCTCAGATCCCACGGCGGAAGGACCGGTCATTCAGGGGGCTAACCTGCGCGCTCTGTCCGGCGGCGTGACCACTGACCGGATTTTTGAGATGGTTCGCAGACTGCGTCAGGATGTGAAGGTGCCGCTTGTTTTTATGACCTACGCCAACGTGGTGTTTTCCTACGGAACGGAGCGTTTTGCACAAAAAGCTGCAGAGGTTGGGATGGACGGTATTATTCTGCCGGATGTTCCGTTTGAAGAAAAGGAGGAGTTCGCGCCGGTTTTCCAAAGGTATGGTATGGATTTTGTCAGCCTGATTGCGCCTACCTCCAGTGATCGTGTGACAAAGATTGCAGCGGAGGCAGAGGGCTTTGTGTACTGCGTGTCCTCCTTGGGGGTCACCGGGGTGAGAAAGGATATCACCACGGATATCGGCGCCATGGTGAAGCTGGTGCGGGAGGCCAATCCGGACATTCCCTGTGCCATCGGCTTTGGCATCTCCACGCCGGAGCAGGCAAAAAAGATGGCGCAGTATGCCGACGGGGTTATTGTAGGCTCCGCCATTGTAAGGCAGATCGGAGAACTTGGGGAGGATGCCGTGGAGGCTGTTTCAAAGTATGTAGCCGAAATGAAGGCGGCGATTACAGCTTGATATATTCCGGCATTCTTTTTTCAAAGACGGTATAGTAGCGGAAACCACAGGCTTTCAGCACCTCGGCGGCCCTATCAAAATGGGCGGCAAGGTGCTCGGAGTCGTGGGTGTCACTGCCCACCGTAATCAGTTCACCGCCCAGCTCTCTGTAGCGTTTCAGGATTCCGATGCAGGGGTGGAAATCCCGCAAACCGCTTTTTATCCCGCCGGTGTTCAGCTCCAGGCCCTTTTCCTTTTCCAGCAGGAGCTCCAGAATTCTGTCCAGAATATCCCGGTATTTTTCGTAGGCGTATTCCCGATCTTTATTGGGACCGTATCTCACCACATAATCCAGATGACCGTAGACATCAAAGTTGGAGAATTTTTTCAGATTCTCCAGAATGGATGTAAAGTATTCCCGGTAGGCCTCCTCCTCGCTGCGGCCTTCATAGAAGGCTGGGTAGTAGGGGTCTTTTCCGTGACAGACATGAGAGGAGCCGATGATGAAATCAAAATCATAGGAACCGGCATAGACGGCATTTTTGCGGAGAACCTCCGGCTGCAGTCCCAGTTCCACTCCGAAAAGAAGACGAATCTGTCCCGCGTATTTCTCCTTGAGACGGGCCAGGTCATACAAATAGGAGTCTGTGTTCAGCAGGAAGATGCTGCCCGGCCCCTCCGGGGAATCGGGATAATCAAAGTCCTGATGTTCCGTGAAGCACAGGGTCTTCAGCCCCAGAGCAATTCCTTTCCGTATCATTTCTTCCATGGGAGTCTTGGAATCGCCGGAAAAAGAGGAGTGCATGTGACAATCTGCAGCAAGTAGCATAAATCTCATCCTTTCTGTATATAATAAGTTCTTCCAGTATACCACTTTATAAACAAAAAGTAAATTTTCGGGAGAAACAGAAATATTTTTCATTTATCTCTTGAATTATGAAGGGAAATTATGTAAAATAGCATTGTTGATAAAATTTTGACAATTGGACAGGCTTTAGGATAGAGGATTGTCAAAATAAGATAATATAATTTTAGGAGGATTCTAAAATGGCAGTAAAAGTTGCGATTAATGGTTTTGGCCGTATCGGCCGTCTGGCATTCAGACAGATGTTTGGCGCAGAAGGATATGAGGTTGTTGCAATCAACGATCTTACAAAGCCTTCCATGCTTGCTCAGCTTTTAAAGTATGACACCGCACAAGGTGGATACTGCGGAAGAATCGGTGAGAATCTTCACAGCGTAGAAGCTGATGACGAGGCTGGTACCATCACCGTTGATGGAAAGACCCTGAAGATTTATGCTATGGCTAAGGCTAATGAGCTGCCCTGGGGCGAGATTGGTGTAGACGTTGTTCTGGAGTGTACCGGTTTCTACTGCTCTAAGGAGAAGTCCATGGCTCATATCGAGGCTGGTGCCAAGAAGGTAGTTATTTCCGCTCCTGCAGGCAACGACCTGAAGACCATCGTATATTCCGTAAATGAAAAGACCCTGACCGCTGAGGATCAGATCATCTCCGCTGCTTCCTGCACAACCAACTGCCTTGCACCTATGGCAAAGGCTCTGAACGACTACGCTCCTATCCAGAGCGGTATCATGAGCACCATTCATGCTTACACCGGCGACCAGATGATTCTGGACGGCCCTCACAGAAAGGGTGACCTTCGTCGTGCACGTGCAGGTGCTGCAAACATTGTTCCCAACTCTACCGGTGCCGCAAAGGCAATCGGCCTTGTTATCCCTGAGTTGAACGGCAAGCTGATCGGTTCTGCACAGCGTGTTCCCGTTCCCACCGGTTCCACCACTATCCTTACCGCTGTTGTAAAGGGCAAGGATGTAACCAAGGAAGGCATCAATGCTGCAATGAAGGCTGCTGCAAGCGAGTCCTTCGGCTACAACGAGGATCAGATCGTTTCTTCCGATGTTATCGGCATGAAGTTCGGTTCCCTGTTCGATGCTACCCAGACCATGGTTTCCAAGATTGACGAGGATACCTTCCAGGTACAGGTTGTTTCCTGGTATGACAATGAGAATTCCTACACCAGCCAGATGGTTCGTACCATTAAGTACTTCGCTGAGCTGAACTAAGCTTTACAAGGGAAAGACCTTAAGGGGTCCGGTCTTAGGACCGGGCCTCTTTGTGTTGTACGCGAAGAGCCGGGGACAGATTCATGCCCACAGGTCAGGTTGTGCTCGGCACATGTAACATCACTGAGAGCAGGCGGATCAGAATTGAAGTAATATGAAAAGAGTATATCAGCAGGTGTCAGCCTGCTGGGCTATCAAAAAATTATAAATGGAGGTTAAAAAAATGGGTTTAAACAAGAAATCCGTTGATGACATCAACGCAAAAGGAAAAAGAGTTCTGGTAAGATGCGATTTTAACGTACCTTTAAAGGACGGTCAGATTACTGACGAGACAAGAATTGTTGCAGCGCTGCCTACCATCCAGAAGCTGATTAATGACGGCGGTAAGGTAATTCTTTGCTCTCACCTTGGCAAGGTGAAGGAAGGTCCCAACGAGAAGGAGTCCCTTGCACCTGTAGCTAAGAGACTTTCTGAGAAGCTTGGTAAGGAGGTTGTATTCGTAGCTGATTACAACGTAACCGGCGAAGCTGCAACTGCTGCAGTGGCAGCTATGAAGGAAGGAGATGTAGTTCTTCTTCAGAATACCCGTTTCCGCGGCAAAGAGGAGACCAAGAACGGTGAGGAGTTCTCCAAGGAGCTGGCTGATTTGGCTGATCTCTATGTATGTGATGCTTTCGGCTCTTCTCATAGAGCACATGCTTCCGTTGAGGGGGTTACCAAGTTTATTTCCGCAAAGGGCGGTGAGAACGTAGTTGGTTACCTGATGCAGAAGGAAATCGACTTCCTGGGCAATGCAGTTGAGAATCCTGTCAGACCCTTTGTTGCAATCCTCGGCGGTGCTAAGGTTGCTGATAAGCTGAACGTTATCTCCAACCTGCTTGAGAAGTGCGATACCCTGATTATCGGTGGCGGTATGGCATACACCTTCCTGAAGGCACAGGGCTATGAAATCGGTAAGTCTCTGGTAGACAATGAGAAGATTGACTACTGCAAGGAGATGATGGCGAAGGCTGAGAAGCTTGGCAAAAAGCTGTTGCTTCCCGTTGATTCCGTTACTATTGCTGACTTCCCTAACCCCATTGATGCACCTGTAGAGGTTGAAGTGTACGATGTAAACAACATGCCTGCTGACAGAGAGGGCTGCGATATCGGACCTAAGTCTCAGGCAATGTTTGCTGAGGCTGTAAAGACTGCAAAGACCGTTGTATGGAACGGCCCCATGGGTGTATTTGAGAATCCTACCCTGGCTGCAGGTACTATCGCTGTGGCTAAGGCTCTGGCAGAGACCGATGCAACCACCATCATCGGCGGCGGCGATTCCGCAGCAGCCGTGAATCAGCTTGGCTTCGGTGATAAGATGAGCCATATTTCCACCGGTGGCGGCGCTTCTCTTGAATTCCTTGAGGGTAAAGTACTTCCCGGCGTAGCAGCAGCTGATGACAAGTGATGCGACTAAGCAGACTGAGCAAAAATTTGCAGTGAAAGTGTCTCATGCCTGCATGAAGACACTGAGATGCAAATTTTTGTGAAGGTGCAACGCACCGCCGGAAATACAAAGTATTTTCGGCGAGATGCGAAGGAGCGCATTGAGTTACGCACCGCCGGAAATACGAAGTATTTTCGGCGAGATGCGAAGGAGCGCATTGAGTTACGCACCGCCGGAAATGCAGAGCATTTTCAGCGAGACTGAGCAGGAGCAGTGTCAGGCGTTGTGTGGGTTATAAAATGTAAATAGAGAAAGAGGAAGAATTATGGCAAGAAGAAAAATTATCGCAGGAAACTGGAAGATGAACATGACTCCCAGCCAGGCAACCGCGCTCTGCGCAGAGCTGAAGGAGCTTGTAAAGTCTGACGGAGTTGACGTTGTCTACTGTGTTCCTGCAATTGATATTGTTCCCGTAGTGGAAGCAGTGAAGGGCACTAACGTACAGGTAGGCGCAGAGAATATGTATTTCGAGGAAAAGGGCGCTTATACCGGAGAAATCTCCGCAGAAATGCTGGTGGATGCCGGTGTGAAGTACGTGATTATCGGACACTCCGAGAGAAGAGATTACTTCAAGGAGGATGATGTTCTGCTGAACAAGAAGGTTAAGAAGGCCCTGGAAGCAGGACTGGTTCCCATTCTTTGCTGCGGTGAGTCCCTGGAGCAGAGAGAAATGGGCGTTACCATGGATTGGATTCGCCTTCAGATTAAGTCTGACCTTGCAGGTGTGACTGCAGATCAGGTTAAGGGCATCGTAATCGCTTACGAGCCTATCTGGGCAATCGGAACCGGCAAGACTGCTACTACCGAGCAGGCAGAAGAGGTTTGCAAGGGAATCCGTGAGTGCATCGCTGAGATGTATGACGGCGCTACTGCTGAGGCAGTTCGTATCCAGTACGGCGGCTCCGTAAATGCCGGCAATGCAGCAGAACTGTTTGCACAGCCCGACATCGACGGCGGACTTGTAGGCGGCGCATCTCTGAAAGCAGATTTTGGCAAGATTGTTAATTATTAATCGCAAGTGATTAGTAATCGTGAGCTGTTTATTTGTAACAGTAAGTTGTTAATTTTTCATCATGAATATATCATCATGAATATATCATCACGAATATTTTCATGAATATATCATGAGGTGTTTCAAAATAATCTGTCATGATAGTACAGATCGACTTAAGGTTTGTTACTTATGATAACGGTGTACACTTAAGTTAACATATTGGGTATTCGGTTGTGAGACTTCACAGCCGGATACCCTTTTTGTTTTCTTACTTGTACGCTGTTTGTGCGCTGTATGTGTTCTGTATGTGTTCTGCTTGTGTATTCATTTGATTTAATCATCTGTGAAATACATAGAGTCAGAATGAGATTTCGTGCAAAATCTGGGAAACTCAGAAATATGACGAAAAAGAAGCGTGA
>JBJENR010000042.1:0-23615 GCA_051880315.1 Acetatifactor sp. | reverse complement strand
AAATCTGGGAAACTCAGAAATATGACGAAAAAGAAGCGTGAGATTTCGTGCAAAATCTGGGAAACTCAGAAATATGACGAAAAAGAAGCGTGAGATTTCGTGCAAAAAATGGGGAAACCCAGAAATGTGACGAAAAAGAAGCGTGAGATTTCGTGCAAAAAATGGGGAAACTCAGAAATATAACGAAAAAGAAGCGCAAGATTTCGTGAAAAACGAGGAAACCCAGAAGAGGGTGAAACACATGCTACGGGAAATACATTGAAATCTGACTATTCTCATTTGTAAAAAATTGTGTTATAGTGAAAGAGTATTTATTTTATATAACGAGACTAATCCTGCATCTGTTGAATAGATAAATCTTGCAAAAGAGGTCTGCTTATTAAGTCTGCTTATTGAAATCTGCTTATTTAAGTTTGCTTATTGAAATCTGCTTATTGAAACCTGCCAGTTGATTAAACCCTGCGTGGTTCGTATGGTAATAAGTATGATTCATAGGTATTTCAATGAAAGAATATATAAATAAAAGAAGAAGGGGAAAGCGATGATTTTTAAGTGTAAGAACTGTGGGGGAAATGCAATCTACAGCCCTGAGAGGAATACAATGTTCTGTCCGTACTGTGAAAGTGTGAACAGTGAAGAACGGGCAGACATTTCGTCACCGGATATTACCATATGTCCCAGTTGTGGTGGTGAGATAAACATTCAGGAGCACACTTCTGCAACACAGTGTCCTTACTGTGAGAGTTATCTCATATTAAATGAGAGAGTTGAAGGGCAGTATGCACCGAAGGTACTGATTCCCTTTCAGATGGGAAAGGAGAACTGCAAGAAGCTTCTCCGCAATAAGTTTAAGAAGAATATATTTGCACCTACGGATTTTCTGTCAGAAGCAAGGCTGAATGGTATGCGCGGTGATTATGTGCCTTACTGGTTCTACAATTATGACACCAACTGTGTCTTCCATGGCGAGGGGACCAAGATAAGGGTATGGAGAAGCGGAAATACTGAATATACGGAGACCTCCGTATATAGAATTGACAGAGACATGGACGTTGCATTTGACAAAATTCCGGCGGATGCTTCTTTGGCGATGCCGGATGAGATTATGGATCTGATGGAGCCATATGACTATTCCAAAATGATTGATTTTACTCCTGAGTATATGTCCGGTTTCAATGGTGAAAAATACAATATGCCTGCGGAACAGCTGGAGGATAGAGCAAGAAAAAAGATGACCGAGGATGCCATAGGACTGTTGAAGCAGAGTTATGCGGGTTACGGTACAGTTCGTACTCTGAGCCAGAATGTGAACGTGAAAAACAGCAGTAACTGCTATGGACTTCTGCCGGTTTGGAAGTATATGTATATTTACAACGGGCAGGATTATCCCTTCTATGTCAACGGACAGACGGGCAAGATTGTAGGTGAGCCGCCTGTATCCAGGAAGAAGGTATTTGCATATACGGGAACCCTCTGGGCGTGCCTGATGGCGATATTGCTGCTGGTGCCCCGGATTCTCGGATAAACAGAAGATAAGCTTTGTTTTGCAACCCGAGGCAGCGAAGGAGAGGATAATATGGAAGACGAAATGAAAGATGTGAAAAAAATAGCCAGACAGCAGTATTTTAAGTATTTCAGTGTCTGGTTTATAGGAATTCTTGTTCTGGCGGGTGTGGCTATCGCCAGCGCGATTTTCCTGAAAAATAAGAATAATACGGCACCCGAAGAAAGAGTATATGATGAAGCAGATATTCTGACAGATGAAGAAGAGGATAAGCTTCGTGAATACATAGCAGAGATGGAAGAGAAATATCATGCGGATTTTGTCATTTTGACCATCAATGAGCCTGTTGTGGGTAAAGAGGCTTATGCATACGGTCATCATTCCGAGGGTTGGCTGAAGGAGGATGACCTGAATGACTGGGAATCTGCCATGATGGACATCGCGGATTACTTCTGGGATAAGAACGAATACGGATATAACAAAGGATTTGAAGGAAATGGCTCTATTCTTGTAGATAATCGTTATCCGGAGAAGGATGCACGTGGAGAAAGCCAGCGGGGAGAGTGGCTTTCCACCAGCGGTAAAGTGGAGAAGGTATTAGGATATAACGATGTTGAAGATGTTCTAGGAGCAGTGGATGAATATTATGAGACAGATCCCTATAAAGCATACATGTGCTATATTGATAAGGTTTGTTCTTGTTTGAAACGCAGAATACTTTTATACTATATAGTTGGAACAGCCATTATCACCATAATATGTATCTTTTACTGTACCGGTCACCTGAAGGGAAATAAGTCAAAGGATACCACAACTGCAAATACTTATGTAGTGGGAGGAAAGCCTCAGATGCGGAATGCGAATGACGCCTTGCTTCGAAAATCTGTTACCAAGAGAAGAATTGAGACCAGCAGCGGTTCCGGAGGTGGTGGCGGACATCATACCAGCCATAGCGGAGCCAGACATGGCGGTGGCGGACACAGGCATTAAAAAAATGTCGTATAAAACGCAACAAAGACATTACAAAATGTGTTGCAGAAGTGTATAACATAATGCATAAGAAAAAATCTTGCAAAAAAATGATGCAAAAAAGAGTACCCACATGACGGTATGGGTACTCTTTTTTATATGACGCCTTATGCGCTTTGCTTCAATAATCTCAAGAATTCTATAATCTCAAGAAACTTATGCCATCTCGTTAACAGCCTTGCTCAGACGGGAAACTTTGCGGGCAACGTTGTTCTTGTGATAAACGCCCTTGCTTCCTGCCATTTCGATGGTCTTGGTAGCTGCAGCAAGCTCTGCGGTAGCAGCAGCCTTATCACCGGACTCGATAGCTGCGAACACCTTCTTCATTGCAGTCTTAACACCGGATTTGACAGCTTTGTTTCTGTCAGCTCTCTGACGGTTTACCAGAATTCTCTTCTTAGCGGATTTAATGTTAGCCAAGTCAAACACCTCCAATTTATATACTGTGAATAATGACAATCATATTTTGCCTTAACCTGACACGGCGGTCAACGCAAACATACTCTAGTAGTTTAGTTGATGTGGGAAAGTTTGTCAATACATATTTTCGATTATTTTGGCAAAAATGATAGAAACAAAATCACATGAAGAGAGAGAAGAGGTTATGGGAAGTTTTCAGGTGAGGACAGATCTTGCACTGGAGGCCAGAGAGAGCATTCACGATGCCGATGGCGAATTGAGAGGAGTGCAGGTAGAAGAGTACTATCTTGAGAAAGAGGATGTCAGGGTGACCAAGGTTTCCATAGATACCAAAAATGCTGCAAAGGCAATGGGAAAGCCCATGGGAATCTATGTGACCATGGAGGCACCGGCTATGGTAGAGCCTGATGAGAATTGTCACAGAGAAATCTCCAGGTGTTTTGCAGAGGAGCTGCTGAAGCTGCTACCGGACGTCGGCAGGGAGCAGAATATACTGGTGGTGGGGCTGGGCAACCGGGAGGTGACGGCTGATGCCTTGGGACCCCAGGCGGTAGACAATCTGCTGATTACGCGGCATATTGTGAAGGAGTACGGCACGGCTGCATACAATTGCAGCAAAATGAATCTCTTAAGTGCCCTGGAGCCGGGTGTGATGGCGAAGACCGGGATGGAGACGGCGGAAATTGTCAAGGGTGTGGTGGGAGAAACCTCTCCCGATGTGTTGATTGTCATAGATGCCCTGGCAGCCCGGAGCACAAAGAGGCTGAACCGTACCATACAGATTACCAATACGGGAATCCAGCCGGGCTCCGGTGTGGGAAACCATCGAAATGCCCTGACAAGACAGACACTGGGAGTCCCGGTAATCGCCGTGGGGATACCGACGGTAGTGGATGCGGCAACCATCGTGATGGATGCTATGGAAAAGCTTCTGGAAGAGGAGAAGGAGATGGAAGGAGCCGGGGGAGTGCACTTCTTTAGCAGGCAGAATCAGCCGTTTCCCGAGCTCAACAACATGTATATGACGGGAAAGGATATTGACGCCGTGATAAAAAGAGTCAGCTACACCATTTCCGAAGGAATCAATATGGCTATGGAGAAGGGAATGGAATAGCTGCCGGGGACATATACTGGTATGACGATGGAGTCCGGGAGAGTACGGTGAATAAGAGAAACAAGCTATTGGCAGGCATAGTATTGCTCGTGTTTCTTGCGGCATCGGTCAGAACAGGAGCTTCCGGAGCAAAGGGCACGCTGACAAAGGCAATCCGGTTTGAGCTTGGCCGTGTGATGAAGGAAAAGCTTTATGAGACGTATTGCCCCTGCCTTTCTCTGGTGGAGGAAAAGAGATATCAGGGAAGCACATTCCTGCAGGGACAGGTGGACACAGTATTTCCACTTTATGCCTATGCCACCGCCGATATGGAGGCCGGGTGGGAGGGAGAGCTTTCCTACGGGGCTCCGGAGCCGGGTCAGGAGAATCCGGGACAAAATAAGGAGCTTTCGCAACAGAAGGATGGCGGGAACGGAGGGCAGAGTGCCCACGGAGACACGGAACGGCAGACAGATGGTGAGGAGGAGCCGGACCTGCAGGAGCTTTTGCAGGAAGAAAACGAGGCGGCCATGAATGCCCGGAACTGGGAAACGGGATTCGTGCCCCATGAAAGACAGGCCCGGGTGGAGCTGAAGGCTCTGGAGGACTATGACACTCTGTTGAGCACCTTTTATACCGTGGATGCCAATACCATGATAGGAAGCAATCAGCTGGATATTTCTGCTTTTCTTGAGAGGGATATGCGGGTGGACAAAAATGTTCCGGGTCCTCAGATACTGATTTTTCACACCCATTCCAGAGAGGCCTTTGCGGATTCTGCGCCCGGGGAGGAGGGAGACACCATTGTGGGAGTGGGGGAGCACTTGGCGGAAATCCTGAGGAGGGATTACGGATATACGGTATTACACCATACCGAAGCCTTTGATGCGGGGGGAAGGGATGATGCCTACTCCAGGGCGTTGCCCGGAGTGGAGCAGATTCTGGAGGAAAACCCTTCTATACAGGTAGTGATTGACCTACATAGAGACGAAATGCCTGACGGAAAGAAGCTGGTGACGGAGCTGGACGGCAGGCCTACCGCCAGGTTTATGTTTTTTAACGGATTATCCCGCACCAGAAAGACAGGAAACATCTCCTATCTGTACAATGAAAACCTGGAGGCGAATCTGGCCTTTTCCTTTCGGATGCAGTTAAAGGCAGCCGAGTATTACCCGGGGCTGACCAGAAAGATTTATCTCAAGGGCTATCGTTACAACATGCATCTGAAGGATAAATACCTGCTGATTGAACTGGGAGCGCAGAATAATACTCTGGAGGAGGTCATGAATGCCTGTGACCCCCTGGCCCACATTCTGGACCTGGTTCTTTCCGAAGAGCCTTCCTCTACTGGACAGTAAGGGGAGAAATATGTTAAAATAGGAAAAATGTATCAGAAAACAAGAGACATAAAGTGAGGAGAAATTTATGGCAGCAGTAGACCAGAGCAAAATCAGGAACTTTTGTATCGTTGCCCATATAGATCACGGAAAGTCAACTCTGGCAGACCGTATTATCGAAAAAACAGGACTTCTGACCAGCAGAGAGATGCAGGATCAGGTGTTGGACAACATGGATTTGGAGAGGGAGAGAGGTATCACCATCAAGGCCCAGACTGTCAGAACCGTGTATAAGGCTAAGGATGGAGAGGAATATATCTTTAATCTGATTGACACTCCCGGACATGTGGATTTCAACTATGAGGTAAGCCGTTCCCTGGCTGCCTGTGACGGTGCCATACTGGTAGTGGACGCTGCCCAGGGGATTGAAGCCCAGACCCTGGCAAACGTATATCTGGCACTGGACCATAATCTGGATGTATTTCCGGTCATCAACAAAATTGACCTGCCCAGTGCAGAACCTCAGAGAGTCATTGAAGAAATTGAGGATGTTATTGGCATTGAGGCCCAGGATGCGCCCCTGATTTCGGCAAAGAACGGTATCGGTATCGAGGAGGTGCTGGAGCAGGTGGTAAAAAAGATTCCGGCCCCCAAGGGAGATCCGAAGGCGCCCCTGAAGGCCCTGATTTTTGATTCCCTGTATGATTCATACAAGGGGGTGATTATTTTCTGCCGCATTATGGAAGGCACGGTAAAAAAAGGGACAAACATCCGTATGATGGCTACCGGTGCAAGGGAAGAAGTGGTGGAGGTAGGGTATTTCGGTGCCGGTCAGTTCATCCCCTGCGAGGAGCTTTCGGCAGGCATGGTAGGCTATATCACTGCATCCATTAAAAATGTGAAGGATACGGCAGTAGGTGACACGGTGACAGATGCAGACAGACCCTGCGCGGAGCCTCTGCCCGGTTACAAGAAGGTTTTGTCCATGGTGTACTGCGGCCTTTATCCTGCGGACGGTGCAAAATATCCGGACTTAAGAGATGCCCTGGAGAAGCTGCAGCTCAATGATGCCTCCCTGAATTATGAACCGGAGACCTCCATAGCCCTGGGCTTTGGGTTCCGCTGCGGTTTTCTGGGACTTCTGCATCTGGATGTGATCCAGGAGCGATTGGAGAGAGAGTATAATCTGGATCTGGTGACCACTGCTCCCGGTGTTGTCTATAAGGTGTATAAGACAAACGGTGAGATGATTGAACTCACCAATCCCTCCAATCTGCCGGACCCTGCGGAAATTGAGCATATGGAGGAGCCCATTGTCACTGCGGAGATTATGGTGACTTCGGAGTTTATCGGCTCCATCATGGAACTGTGCCAGGAGAGAAGAGGACGGTATCTGGGCATGGAATATATCGAGGGAACAAGAGCGCTGTTAAAATATGAGCTTCCGCTGAATGAGATTATTTACGATTTCTTCGATGCCCTGAAGTCCAGGTCCAGAGGCTATGCTTCCTTCGACTATGACATCAAGGGATACGAGCCCTCAAAGCTGGTGAAGCTGGATATTCTCATCAATCATGAGGAGGTGGATGCTCTTTCCTTTATCGTTCATGGGGATTCTGCCTACGAGCGCGGAAGAAAAATGTGTGAGAAGCTGAAGGATGAGATTCCGAGACATTTGTTTGAGATTCCCATCCAGGCGGCAGTGGGCGGGAAGGTCATTGCCAGGGAGACGGTGAAGGCCATGCGAAAGGATGTGCTGGCAAAGTGCTATGGCGGTGATATTACCCGTAAAAAGAAACTGTTGGAGAAGCAGAAGGAGGGAAAGAAGCGCATGCGTCAGATAGGAAGCGTGGAGATTCCCCAGAAAGCCTTTATGAGTGTGTTAAAGCTGGATGACAAGTAAGAAAAAGGAATTGGAACTTTATATTCATATCCCCTTTTGCGTAAAAAAGTGTCTCTATTGTGACTTCCTTTCCGGGCCGGCAGAGGAAAACAGAAAGACTGCATATATGGAAGCCCTTAGAACGGAAATAGAGGAACGTGCGGAGGAGCTTTCCACCTATCGGGTGGTTTCCGTGTTTGTCGGCGGAGGGACGCCCTCTGTGGCGGAGGCCGGGCAGTTAGCCCGGCTTCTTTGCGTGGTGAGGGAAAGATACCGTCTGGCAGAGGATGCGGAGATAACCGTGGAGGTCAATCCCGGTACCGTAGACAGAGAGAAGCTGGCCATCTACAGGAAAGCAGGTGTCAACCGGCTCAGCATCGGTCTGCAGTCAGCAGATGACAGGGAACTGGCTGCTATAGGAAGAATCCATACCGTGGAACAGTTTGAGGAAGCCTACGCGGCGGCGGTGGCAGCAGGCTTTGACAATATCAACGTAGACGTGATGAGCGCACTGCCGGGGCAGAGCCGGGAGGCATACCTGCGCACCCTGGATTATGTATTGAAGCTAAAACCTAGACCTGCACATATTTCGGCATACAGCCTGATTTTGGAGGAGGGAACGCCCCTGTATGAAAAGGTTCGTGCGGGAGAAATTCAGCCCGTGGACGAGGAGACAGACAGGCTGATGTACGGGGATACGAAGAGAATTCTGAAGACTGCGGGATATGAACGCTACGAGATATCCAACTACGCCATGCCGGGGAAGGAATGCCGACATAACTGTGGTTACTGGACCAGGAGGAATTACGCGGGCTTCGGTATCGGTGCGGCATCCATGCTGGAAAATGAACGGTTTCAGAATTCCGGGGATATGGAGCGTTACCTGATTCAGCCTCTGGGCTGTAGAGAGGAGAGAAAGCAACTGACCCAGCAGGAGCAGGAGGAGGAGTTTATGTTTCTGGGACTGCGCCTCACAAGAGGAGTTTCAACGGCGGAATTCCGGGCAGAATTCGGCAGAGGGCTTGAGGAGGTTTACGGTGACGTCATCGGGAAAAATCTGAAGGACGGACTGCTCACCTGGCTGGAAGGAGGCAGCAGACTGGCCCTGACGGAGAGGGGACTGGACCTTGCCAATTATGTGATGGCACAGTTTTTGATGTAATAGAGAAAAGTACCGGCATGACAGGCACTGCGGACAAAATGAACACATAAACTATTGTTAAGACCAAAATCCGCGGGGGAACGTTTTGAGGACTTTTCAAAAACCGCTGACCCAGGGAGAGGAAGCGGAATATATCCGATTGCTGCAGGAGGGAAACGAAGAACAGGCAAAGGTGGCAAAGGATATTTTAATAGAACGCAATATGAGACTGGTGGCACATATCGCCAGAAAGTATCAGAATACGGATGAGGATATGGAGGATTTGATTTCTATTGGCTGTATCGGTCTGATAAAGGCAGTGGACAGCTTTGACGACCGGAAGGGAAGACTTGCCACTTATGCCTGCAGATGCATCGACAACGAGCTTTTGATGCTGATGAGGGGGAAAAAGAAGACATCCAGGGAGGTTTCTCTTTACGAACCCATCGGACAGGATAAAGAGGGAAACGAGATTCAGCTGATGGATGTCATTGAGCAGCAACAGACAGATGTCCTGGAGGATATGGAAAGGAACGAAAACATCCGACGTCTGTCGGTTTATTTTGAAGAAAGCCTCACGCCCAGGGAGCGGGCAATACTGGTTATGAGGTACGGACTGAACGGCACCCGGGAGACGACGCAAAATGAGATTGGCCGGTCCATGGGGATTTCCAGAAGTTATGTTTCCAGGATAGAGAGGAAAGCGCTGAATAAGCTGAAAACAAGATTTCTGCAGACACAATAGATTTTTGTTTGTCTTTTTTGGCAATTTCGTATATAATAAAAAGGAGAGGCACAAAAGAAGAGGGAGACTGCGTATGGAATTCGTTAGGATGGAGGACCTCAGGGTCGGAATGAGACTTGCAAGACCCATATACAATAAAAAGGGTGTCATGCTGTTTGAGCGCGATACGAAGCTGACATTGCAGGGTATCGAAAGCGTAAAGAATTTCGGACTTCTCGGTATGTATATCCTTGATCCGGCAGAGCCCCTGCCTCCCATGTCCGAAGAGGATATGGAATCGGAGCGTTTTCAGATTACCACAGGCTCATCCATTCAGGAGGAATTGGAAAAACTGCGCAACACCCAGAAGCAGACGAAGATTGAGAGCATTGCTTCAATGATTATCAGAAAATACGGCCATTTGGAGGGCAAGATAACATTGTACCAGAATCTTCGCAGCCAGGATGATTTTATCAGCAGACATTCGTTGAATGTTGCAACCTTATGTGCCATGATTACCCATGTCATGAATGTCCGGCTGGAGGAACAGTCGCTGACCGTCCAGGCGGCGCTGGTGCACGATATGGGCAAACAGTCCGTGCCCAACAATCTTTTGTATGCAAAGGAGCAGTCGGAGGAAATCAGAAAGGAAATCCGCGAAAAACAGCTGGCCGGTCTGGATATTGTGGAGCAGGCCTTCGGCAATGGTAACGCCATAAAGCGCATCTGCAATCAGGCGGCCAGAGTCCAGCAGGACAGAGAGAATGGTACGGACTCGGCACTGAGCGGCAAGATGGTTACCGGTGCCAAGATTCTGCTGGTGGCAAACCGTTATGACGAGATGACTGCCATGAACCTTCAGGGAGAGGCGGAATCCGAGGTACAGGCGCTCCGGGAGTTTGAACAGTATCCGGGAATTTATGATCCTGAGGTGGTTGCGGCACTGATCAAGTCGGTGAATATTCTGTTTCCGGGCAACAGCGTTGAGCTGAATACCGGAGAGAAAGCACTGGTGCTTTCGGAGAATCCCAGGAATGTCCTTCGGCCTACAGTGCTCACCTTCAGCGATAACAGTATTTTGGATTTGTCTCTGGCGGAGAACAGGGATTTCAGTGTAGTGGACATTGTCAAAACGCTGGATAACAGGCATATTATGAGTGCCACCTGAGATGCGGAAGGGGCATATTGATGGAATTGTCTGATTTGTTTGCGGCAAAGGGGTATAGCCGGAATTGTCTAAATTGTTTACGGCTTCGTCGCCGGGTTGCACTAGGAAATACCAAATCGGCTAAGGGCGTTCTCAAAAATCCGTAACTCGCTTCGCTCAGACAGACGGATTTTTGCTCACAATACCGCTTTGGCATTCCCAAGTGCAATCGGTAGCTCCTGCAGAATGTAAACAATTCAGACAATTCGGGCAATATCAAGGTCAGAAAAATTCAAGATTATCAAATCTCAATATTACATAAATTTAAGTTCAGAAAGTCTAAGGGTTAGAAAGTCTTAAGTTCAGAAAGTTTCAAGGTCAAAAAGTTACAAGTTCAGAAGGTCTCAGGTTCAGAAGGTCTCAGGTTCAGAAGGTCTCAAGTTCAGAAAGTTACAAGTTCAGAAGGTCTCAGGTTCAGAAAGTTTCAAGGTCAAAAAGTTACAAGTTCAGAAGGTCTCAGGTTCAGAAGGTCTCAAGTTCAGAAAGTTACAAGTTCAGAAGGTCTCAAGTTCAGAAAGTTTCAAGTCATAGACTCTCAAGGTTACAGATTTTTAAGGTCAAAAATTTCAAGGTTTAAAAATACAAAATGATATCAAGGAGGTATTTTATGTTCAGTACGGTTATTTCGGGTGCTCTTTTAGGGGTGTCTGCTTATCTTGTGTCAGTGGAGGTGGATATTGCACAGGGGCTGCCCTGTTTTTCCATGGTAGGCTCACTGGGTGGGGAGGTGAAGGAGTCCAGGGAGAGGGTGACGGTTGCACTGAAAAATGCGGGCTTTGAACTGCCACCCAAGAGGATTACGGTGAATCTGTCTCCGGCGGACAGAAGGAAGGACGGCACGGCCTTTGATTTGTCAATTGCGGTGGGGATGCTGGAGGCGCTGGGGTATTTTCCACCGGGTGCCTCGAAGGACATCCTTTTTCTGGGAGAACTGAGTCTGGACGGGGAGATTAAGAAGGTGAGAGGAGTGCTCCCTATTGTCCGGGAGGCTGGTGCCATGGGAATCCGCCAGTGTATTGTGCCTGCCGCCAATGCAAAGGAGGGGGCGGTTATCCCGGGCATCCGGGTGAGGGGAGCAAAGCATATCAGTGATGTGTTTGGTTTCCTTAGAGAAAAGGAGGATGTAATGCGGGAGAAAATGCTGCCGGCGGAAGCTGCAGGAACAGCTGAATTCTCGTTTCGTGAGGAGGATGCGGAGGGGATGGATTTCTCTGACGTCTATGGTCAGGAAACGGCGAAGCGGGCGGCAGAAATTGCAGCGGCAGGCTTTCATAATCTGCTTTTGGTAGGTCCTCCCGGGGCAGGAAAGTCAATGATTGCAAAGCGCATTCCCGGGATTCTGCCGCCGTTGACGCTGGAGGAGAGTCTGGAGGTGACTACGGTTGCAAGCGTGGCAGGTATTTTGGAGGAGGGTTACGGTCTGGTCACAAAGCGTCCCTTCTGTAGTCCCCATCACACGATTTCACAGCCGGCGCTGGTGGGAGGGAGCATCAATCCCAAGCCAGGGGTGATATCTTTGGCGCATCGTGGTGTACTTTTTCTGGACGAGCTTCCGGAGTTTCAGAGAGGTTCTCTGGATGCTTTGCGGCAGCCCCTGGAGGAACGCAGAGTATCCATCTCCAGAACCGGAGGAAATGTGACTTATCCAAGTGATTTCATGCTGGTGTGCGCCATGAATCCCTGCCCCTGCGGCTATTATCCTGATAGGAATATGTGTCGCTGCACGGAGCCTGTGGTGAAGCGGTACATGGGGAAAGTGTCGGGCCCTATTCTGGACAGAATTGATCTTTGCGTGGAACTTCAGCCGGTCAATATCACCGGGCGAAAGGAGAGCCAGAGGGCTGAGACCAGCAGAGAAATCCGTCAAAGGGTTCTGGAGGCAAGGGAGAGGCAGGCTCTGCGCTTTCAGGGGACAAAATGCCGGTTCAACGGGGACATTGAGGCTGCCGATATGGAAAAGTATTGCAGATTGGGCGTGAGGGAGCAGGAATTTATGGAGCAGCTTTATCAGTCCCTGAAATTCAGCGCCAGAGCTTATCACAGAATTCTGAAGGTGGCAAGGACGGTGGCGGATTTGGAGGGAAAGGATGAAATTGGTACTGAGGAGCTGCTTGAGGCATCCTTTTACAGACCCTCGTCCGAATATTGGATTTAGGAAGTGGGGACGGGAGATGACAGGGTATGAGGAGAAGAAAAGAGGAACTGTACCCCGCAAGGAAGGTAGGACGGGGTATGAGGAGAAAAAAGAGAGGGAAAATACCCCACATTGGAAGGCTGAGTGGGGAAAAGAGAGAAAGGGGTAGAAAATGACACAGGTGGGTGAAATGCGAATGGTCCGTCGGGAGGACAGAGAGTATCCGGCGAGACTTTTGAAAATACCGGGTCCGCCGAAGATACTGTATGTGCTTGGGGAACTGCCGAGGGAAGATATTCCTTCGGTGGCAGTCATCGGGGCAAGAGATTGTTCGGAATATGGTAAATATGTGGCTGCCGGGCTCGGAAAATATCTGGGAGAGCAGGGGATTCA
Source organism: Acetatifactor sp. (assembly GCA_051880315.1). Taxonomy (GTDB): domain Bacteria; phylum Bacillota; class Clostridia; order Lachnospirales; family Lachnospiraceae; genus Acetatifactor. Next base: position 10,751 of record JBJENR010000042.1, on the reverse strand, counting down.
GGTCATCAGCGGAATGGCGAGGGGAATCGATGGCATCAGTCAGGAGGCTGCTCTGGACGCCGGGGGCAAATCCTTTGGCATCCTTGGCTGTGGTGTGGATATCTGTTATCCTGCAGGAAATCGGACCCTTTATGAAAAACTGAAGCGGGAGGGCGGACTTCTTTCGGAATATGAGCCCGGTACGCCGGTAAAGCCTTATCAGTTTCCGGCCCGTAACCGGATAGTCAGCGGTCTGGCGGACGCAGTTGTGGTGGTGGAGGCCAGGGAGAAGAGTGGTACTCTGATTACGGTGGATATGGCGCTGGAGCAGGGGAAAGAGGTATATGCCGTGCCCGGTCGGGTGACGGACCGGCTCAGTGACGGCTGCAACAGATTGTTGAAGACTGGGGCAGGACTGCTACTGCATCCCGGAGAATTTGTGGAGGAACTGTGGGAGAACTTTCAGAAACAGCGGGAATGGGGAGATGGCGCGGCTTCCCACGGAACCATCCCGGATATGAAGAAAAGGGGAAAAGAAGAAAGCTACAGCGCAGTAACCGGAACCATCCCGGGGATGAAGAAAAAGGAAAAAATCGTCAACAACGACGCAACAACGGGATTTGAACATAGAATTGGTAAAAACGACGAAAGAAAGCTTGAGGAGGAACCTGACGAAGAACTTTGGGTGATTTACGAGGCTCTGGATTTTGCACCCTGTTCCGTGGCAGAAATCACAGAAAAGGTGAACCGGGGCAGGGTATTGGAGAAACGGGAACCGGAGAAGCTGAAACCGGAGAAACTGGGAGAGCGGCAGATTGCTTCCGGACTGGTCCGGCTCTGTATGAAGGGGCTTGCCCTGCAGGTGAGCCCGGGACAGTTTTGCCTTAGAAAAAGCTGAGGTTTTCATTTTTGGGAAATTTGCCGTCTTGCTTATTGGAGGCGGAAATATTAAGATAAAAAACAGAGAAGTTTTTCGGGAGGAGAGTGCGATGTACAGAAATCATACGCGCGTGGTTGCAATCGGAGACAGAAAAATAGGCGGTGGAAATCCCATTCTGATACAGTCCATGACTAATACAAGAACAGAGGATGTGGCTGCCACGGTGGAACAGATTCTGAGGCTGGAGAAGGCCGGCTGTGAGATTGTCCGCTGTACCGTGCCTACCCCGGAAGCAGCCGCTGCCATCGGAGAGATCAAAAAGCAGATTCATATACCGCTGGTGGCAGACATTCATTTTGATTTTCGAATGGCAATTGCGGCCATCGAGAATGGTGCGGACAAGATTCGCATTAACCCGGGCAATATCGGCGGAGCTGACAGGGTACGGGCCGTGGTGGATGCGGCCAGAGAGAGAAATATACCGATTCGCGTGGGCGTCAACAGCGGTTCCCTGGAGAAGGGGCTGATAGAAAAATACGGCGGTGTCACAGCGGAGGGCATTGTGGAAAGTGCACTGGACAAGGTGAGAATGATAGAGGAACTGGATTATCATAATCTTGTCATCAGTATCAAGTCCTCAGATGTGCTTATGTGTGTCAGGGCCCATGAGCTGCTTGCGGACAGGACGGAGTATCCGCTTCATGTGGGGATTACAGAGTCGGGAACGGTTCAGAGCGGAAATATTAAGTCGGCCATCGGACTGGGACTGATTCTTCATCAGGGCATCGGAGATACCATCCGGGTGTCCCTTACCGGAGACCCGGTAGAAGAAATCAGATCTGCAAAGCTGATTCTGCGCACCCTGGGACTGAGAAAGGGCGGTATTGAGGTTGTGTCCTGCCCCACCTGCGGCAGAACCCGGATTGACCTGATTGGTCTGGCCCGGGAGGTGGAACGGCTGGTGGAGGATTATCCCCTGGATATTAAGGTTGCGGTTATGGGATGTGCCGTCAATGGACCCGGAGAAGCGAAAGAAGCGGATTTGGGCGTGGCAGGCGGCTGCGGAGAGGGATTGCTGTTCAGGCGCGGGGAGATTCTGCGGAAGGTTCCGGAGGCAGAGCTGTTAAATGCACTAAAAGACGAATTGGACAAATGGACAGGTGAATGATAAATGACGAAGGCTTTTTTTGATGTTTTTCCAACCCTGAAAATAGACGGTTCCCTGCATGCCTTATTGGAACAGGCACAGGTGGAGCGTGTGTCTGCATCCAGGCAGAGGGATCTTCTTCATGTGTATCTCTTCAGCACCCGCCTCATCGGCAAGGAAGAGATATGGAGGGCGGAAGAGGAAATCAAGAATCAGCTGTTTCCCAAGGCGGTACTTACGGTGAGAATCCATGAGAGGTTCGAGCTCTCTTCCCAGTATACCCCGGAGAATCTGATGGCGGTGTACAGAGAGGGGATTCTGGAGGAACTGAAGCGATACAGCCATATTGAATATACGGCATTTAAAAATGCAAAGATAACCTATCCCGGACCTGAGCATATGCTGTTGGAGGTGGAGGATACCGTTTTGAACCGGGGCAGGGAGAGAGAGCTGATCCGGATTCTTGAGAAGATACTGGTGGAGCGTTGCGGTCTGAAATGTGCTGTGGAGATATGCTACAGGGAGGCGACGGAAAGCAGGTTTGCACAGGATGACGAGCTGAAGATTCAGCTGAAGGTAAATGAAATTTACAAACGAGTCTACGGAGTCAGGCCGTTGCCTGCAGGAGAGTCCTATGCCGCTTCCGGCGAGCCGGATCAGGAGACTGCAGGCAATTCCCTGTCCGGAGGAAATGCTGCCGGCGGGGAGTCTGGCGGGAGCGGGCAGACGTTCTCGGGCAAAAGCGGCGCGAATACCGCTGCCGGAGAAAACGGATTTATGGGAACGGATGTCGGACAGACGGCCTCAGGGCAAAACGGACTAACAGTCTCAGGGCAGAGTGGCACGACGGCCTCAGGACAAAGCGGGCTGACAGCCTCGGGACAGTCCGGCACGACGGCTTCGGGACATTCTGGGAAAACGACATCGGGAAAAACGGGAGAGGCCTCCGGAAAGGGAAAGAACTTCGGAAGAGGCGAATTCCGAAAGGGTGAATTCCCTAAGGGTGAGTTCCGCAGAGGAGGCAACTATACCAGAAGCCTGAAACAGTCCGATGACCCGGATGTGATTTACGGAAGAGATTTCGCGGAGGAAGCTATTTCCATCGAGGAGATTATCGGCGAGATGGGCGAGGTGACCATCCGCGGCAGGATTCTAAAGCTTGACAGCCGTGAAATCAAGAATGAAAAGACCATCGTGATGTTTGATGTGTCCGATTTTACGGATACAATCGGCATCAAGCTGTTCGTAAAAAATGAATTTGTAAAAGAACTTATGGGAGGCTTAAAGCCCGGTACTTTTGTGAAAATCCGGGGCGTTGTGGCTCTGGATAAGTTTGATCACGACCTGAGCATCGGCTCCGTCACCGGCATTAAGAAGATTCCGGATTTCACGGTGAAAAGGTCGGATACCTATCCCCATAAGAGAGTGGAGCTGCACTGCCATACAAAGATGAGCGATATGGACGGCGTTTCCGAAGCCAAAGATATTGTTAAGAGGGCGTATCAGTGGGGGCACAGGGCCATTGCCATTACGGACCACGGTGTGGTACAGAGTTTTACCGATGCAAACCATGTCTGGGATGACCTGTGGAAGGCCGAAAAAGCAAAGAGACAGGAGGCTGGGGAGAGCAATCCCGACAGCCAGGATTTCTTTAAGATTTTGTACGGCGTTGAGGCCTATCTGGTGGATGATTTGAAGGAGATAGTCACCGGAGACAGGGGACAGACCCTGAACGAGGATTTTGTGGTATTTGATATCGAGACCACGGGCTTTTCTCCTGTCAGCAACCGCATCATAGAAATCGGTGCTGTGAAGATTTCCGGCGGTGAGGTGGTGGAGAGGTTTTCGTCCTTTGTCAATCCTCAGGTGCCCATTCCCTATGAAATTGAGAAATTGACGGGCATCAGGGATGAGATGGTGACGGAGGCACCGGTGATTGAGGAGGTGCTGCCCCGGTTTCTTGATTTTTCCGAGGGTTGTGTGCTGGTGGCTCACAATGCCAACTTCGATATGAGCTTTATCAAAGAAAATGCGGCAAGACAGGGTCTGCCAACAGAGTATACCTATGTGGATACCGTAGGCATTGCCAGGGTTCTTTTGCCGAACCAGTCCAAGCACACTCTGGATGCCGTGGCAAAGAGCCTGAACATCTCTTTGGACAACCACCATCGTGCGGTGGACGATGCGGAGTGCACGGCACATATATTTGTGAAGTTTATAAAAATGCTGGCAGAAAAGGATATTCAGACCCTGGAACAGGTGAATGCCATGTGCGCGGACAGCGTGGAGCTGGTGAAAAAATCTCCTTCCTATCATGCAATCATCCTGGCAAAGAATGATCTTGGCCGCATCAATCTGTACCGGCTGGTATCGGAGTCCCACTTAACCTATTTCAGCAGGCATCCCCGTATACCCAAGAGCCTTGTGATGAAGTACAGGGAGGGACTGATTCTGGGAAGCGCCTGCGAGGCGGGAGAGCTGTACCGTGCGCTGCTGGACGGACAGAGTGACATGCAGATTGCCAGACTGGTGAATTTCTATGATTATCTGGAGATTCAGCCCTGCGGAAATAACCAGTTTATGATAGCTTCCGAAAAGATTCGGAATGTGAATTCCGTGGAGGACATTCAAAAGCTCAACGCCAAGATTGTAAAGCTGGGGGAGCAGTTTCACAAGCCGGTGGTGGCCACCTGTGATGTTCATTTCCTGGACCCCGAGGACGAGATTTACCGCCGTATCATCATGACGGGAAAGGGCTTTGAGGATGCGGATAACCAGCCTCCCCTCTATCTCCATACCACCGAGGAAATGCTGGAGGAATTTTCTTATCTGGGCAGCGATAAGGCCTACGAGATTGTGGTAAAAAATACCAACATGATTGCGGATATGTGTGATACCATTTCTCCCGTACGACCGGACAAGTGTCCACCGGTCATAGAGGACAGCGACAAGACGCTGACCAGAATCTGTTATGACAGAGCCTATGAAATCTATGGACCCAACCTGCCGGCGGTGGTGGAGGAGCGGCTGGAGAGAGAGCTGAATTCCATCATCAAGAATGGCTTCGCCGTGATGTATATCATCGCTCAGAAGCTGGTGTGGAAATCTGTTGAGGACGGTTATCTGGTAGGTTCCAGAGGAAGCGTGGGAAGCTCTTTTGTGGCAACCATGTCGGGGATAACGGAGATTAACCCTCTGAGCCCCCATTATTATTGCAGCAAGTGCCATTATGTGGACTTTGACAGCGAGGAGGTAAAAGCCTACGCGGGAACGGCGGGAATCGATATGCCGGATAAGGCCTGCCCGAACTGCGGTGAGCCGCTACACAAGGAAGGCTTCGACATTCCCTTTGAAACTTTCCTGGGCTTTAAGGGGGATAAGGAGCCGGATATCGACCTGAATTTTTCGGGGGAATATCAGTCGAAGGCCCATAAGTATACAGAGGTTATCTTTGGCGCCGGACAGACCTTCCGGGCCGGAACCATTGCTACGCTGGCGGATAAAACTGCTTTCGGCTATGTAAAGAATTATTTTGAAGAAAGAGGAAAACACAAGAGAAACAGTGAGATTGACCGGATTGTGGCGGGCTGTGTGGGAGTTCGCCGCAGCACCGGCCAGCATCCCGGCGGTATCGTGGTCCTGCCTCTGGGCCAGGACATCAATTCCTTTACTCCGGTACAACATCCGGCAAACGATATGACTACGGATACCGTAACCACGCACTTTGATTACCATTCCATCGACCACAACCTGCTAAAGCTGGATATTCTGGGTCACGATGATCCCACTATGATTCGTATGCTGCAGGATATGACGGGAAGGGATCCCCTGACCATTCCCCTGGACGGACCGGAGGTGATGAGTCTGTTCCAGAACACGGATGCTCTGGGAATCACACCGGAGCAAATCGGCGGAACAAAGCTGGGCTGCCTGGGAATTCCGGAATTTGGTACGGATTTCGCCATGGCCATGGTAATCGAGGCACAGCCCAAGTCCTTCTCAGATCTGGTAAGGATTTCCGGTCTTTCCCACGGCACCAACGTATGGGTGGGGAATGCCCAGGATCTGATCAGAGACGGAATTGCCACCATTTCCACCTGCGTGTGTACCCGTGACGATATCATGACCTATCTCATCGGCAAGGGGGTGGAGCCGGAGAAATCCTTTAAAATTATGGAGGCAGTGCGAAAGGGAACGGTTGCCAAGGGCAAGATTAAGCCGGAGCAGTGGAAGGAATGGAAGGAGGACATGGTGGCTCATGACGTCCCGGACTGGTATATCAAGTCCTGTGAGAAGATTGAGTACATGTTCCCCAAGGCACATGCGGCAGCCTATGTCATGATGGCATGGCGTATTGCCTACTGCAAGATTCATTATCCCCTGGCCTACTACGGAGCCTTCTTCAGTATTCGAGCCAAGGCTTTTTCCTATGAGATGATGTGTCAGGGGCAGGCCCATCTGGAGGCGATTATGAAGGAATACAAGCGCCGCGCGGATGCGCCGAAGGAGGCGGGACTTCCGCCTCTCTCCAACAAGGAAGAGGCAGCATACAGTGATATGAGAGTAGTGCAGGAGATGTATGCCAGAGGCTTTGAATTTGAGCCGATTGATATATTCAGGGCGCAGTCCAGATCCTTCCAGATTGTGGGTGATAAACTCATGCCATCCCTGAACAGTATTGACGGTTTGGGAGAAAAAGCGGCGGATGCCATTGTGGAGGCTGCCAAGGATGGGCCCTTCCTGTCCAGGGATGATTTCCGTGACAGGACAAAGGTTTCCAAGACCGTGGTGGATATGATGGCGGAATTGGGACTTCTGGGCGATTTGCCCGAGTCCAATCAGTTAAGCTTGTTTGATTTGTAAAAAGTTCCCGATTAGGAATCACATTCCCGCCGGGAAAGCGGTTCATAAGAGGAGAAATAAATAACAAAACATATGATACAAGGAGGAAAATGAGATGATTGATGTAAAGACAAAAATCAATGAGGTTGTAGAGAAGGTGAAAGGGGACAAATCCCTGAAGGAGAAGTTCCAGAAGGATCCGGTGAAGACCGTGGAGGGGATTATCGGCGTTGACCTGCCCGATGATGTTCTGCAGAAGGTTGTGGAGGGCGTAAAGGGGAAGATTTCTCTGGATAAGCTTTCCGGTGCCCTGGATTCCGTAAAGAAACTGTTTTAACAGTTTCTTTGCGACCCTGTTTGCCGGAGGTTTACACATGATAAAGTAGATTTCCCACTGACAGCATAAGAATTACATGGATTGGCTGAAGGAATGGGTATGGCTCTGAAGATTGAATTTGTACCTAAACAGAATATCTGATGTTATGTGCCTTTGAAGAAAAATCCTATGTAATGAGATATCTCGAATAACAAACATAGTATAACAAAAAAGGTGTGAACAAATCTGTTCACACCTTTTTTGTGGGTTGGACTTTAAATAGCAGCTGATAGGGGAATCGAACCCCTGTTTCCGCCGTGAGAGGGCGGCGTCTTAACCGCTTGACCAATCAGCCATAAGCGACTCCACACTGTAGAATCCTGTTCCGCATTCGCGGTACTTGCTTATAATAATACACACTTGAAAAAATTGCAAGTACTTTTTTGAAAAAAATAAAAATTATATAAAAAATAAAATAAATTATTTGCTATTTGACCTTGCAATCTTTCGCCTTTCTTGGTATTATGAGTAGGGGAGACTATAGCCCTATTGTATTATCGCGCGAATTATTCTTTATCGAAATAACAGGAAAAGATTCGGCATAAGCTATTTATTATTGGGAGGAGGCTGTTCTGATGGAAGAATTCGTGACAGATTATGGCAGTACGATTAAAAGCAGATTTACAAAAAACACAAAGAATGACACCAATCTGAATCTTAACATAGATAAGGACAGGATATTTGGCAAAGGCCTTGTGTGCAATGAAGAAGGCAAGAACGGTTATGTTGATGAATTTGAATTCAAAATTTCTGAGATTGGAACCGTTTCCATCGGAGATTACAACGGAAGCGAAGCACTGATACTGAACGCAAGGGTAGCAAGCCTCTATGGTAGCAAGCGTGTACAACTGGTATTTCCCAAACTGAAGAACATTGATACCGCATTAGAACTGCTGAGACAGAAAAAGGGTCAGCCTGCCGGGGGAGCAGCTGCACCCAGGGAGACTACGATTCCTGTTCAGGAGAGACCTGTACAGAAGGCAATTGACCTTGACAGACCGGCACCTGCAGAGGCATCTGCACCGAAGCCTGCGGCACCCAGACCGGTTGAGGAGCAGCCTGCCCCCAGACCTGTTGAGGAACAGCCTGCGCCGAAGCCTGCTCCATCCGCTTACGGCAGCATCGATCCCAGCAAGGCAACCCAGGGGTATGGTTCCCAGGCTGTCAATTTGGGAAGCCACGCAAATCCTGCACCTGCGCCTGCTCCTGCACCGGCGCCTGTGGAGCCGGAGCCTGAAGAGGAGGCTGACGACGGATTTTCCGAAGAAGAATTCCAGATGAAACTGGATAAACTTTCTGTTTTGAAGGATTGCGGCCTTCTGGGCGACAAGGAATTCAATGCGAAGAAGCTGGAGCTGGTGAGCCAGTTCTTTGATATGACCGAATTTAATAAAAAGATTCAAAAGCTTGTGGTTTTGAAAGACAGCGGCGTGCTCTCCGACAAGGAATTTGAAGCCAATAAGGCAAGCATTATCAAGGAGTGCTGCAATTTCGATACTCCCAGCCTGAAGGAGTACAAGAAGAGCGTACAGAAGCTTTCTTTCCTGGAACTTGGCGGTGTTATCACTGCGGAGGAATGTGAAAGAAGCAAGAAATCACTGCTGGACGATGTGGTGTTCAGTGCGGATGATGACAGAGATACCTTCTGCAGGAAACTGCAGAGGCTGCCCGTGCTTAAGAGCTGTCAGCTGATTACGGAGAAGGAGTATCAACAGAGACTGGAGGCTATGTACACTCTGATTGACATCAATCCTGCAGAACCCATGGATGAGATGGTAAAGAAGCTCACCAAGTGGCCCCTTCTGGTAAAGGAAAAGCTGATTACAGCCGAAGAATTGATGCAGAAGCAGGATACGCTGGTTGAGGACTGCCTGAATGTGAGATGGACTACCACCGAGGAATTGGAAGGCCTGATTAGAAATATGGTAGCCTTGAGACAGGCAGAACTTTTGTCTGAGGAGGAGTTCCAGAACAGAAAACTTGCGCTTCTTGAGAAGATTGAAACGATTGAGGACTATCCTTTCAGACTGTCCGTATACATGGTGCTTCCGAAGAATGGCCTTATCAGCCAGGAGGAATACGAAAGATACAAGCAGAAGTGCATAGAGGAGATTTTCCATACCAGCGGCTCTATGGAAGAGTTCAAGAAAAATGTGGGAAATCTGCTTGAAATGCAGAAGGTTGGTATGATTTCCGAAAGAGAATTTGAAGAATTTAAGACAAAGCTTGTAAGCGAATTATAATTAAGGAATATCGGAGGAAAGCAAATGCCGGAGGAAGGACAGCAGATTTTTACCATTGAAGACATTTTGCATATAGCACTGGATGCGGGAGCCAGCGACGTGCACATCACAGCAGGCATCCCTCCCAAGATGAGGGTGAACGGCAGGCTGATTGCACTTGACATGCCGATACTGACGCCAAACGACACCATGAATATTGCAAAAGGGATTATGAGCCCGGCTCAGGTGGAGCATTTTGAGGGCAACGGTGAGGTGGATATGGCACTTTCCCTTGCCGGACTGGGACGTTACCGTGTTAATATTTTCAAACAGAGAGGTGCAGCAGCCCTTGCTCTTCGTCTTGTGGGCTCTGAAGTCCCTTCGCCGGAAAGCCTGGGAATTCCTGAATCTGTTGTAAATCTTTATGACAGAAAGAGGGGAATGATTCTGGTGACGGGACCTACCGGAAGCGGTAAGTCTACAACGCTGGCTGCACTGATTGACAAGATTAACAATTGCAGGGATGCACACATTATCACTTTGGAAGACCCTATTGAGTATCTTCACAAGCACAAGATGAGCATTGTAAATCAGAGAGAGGTGGGCGCGGATACCTTAAGCTTCAATGATGCGTTGCGTGCTGCACTCCGTGAGGACCCGGATGTTATACTTGTGGGTGAGATGCGTGACCTGGATACCATAAGCATTGCAATCAGAGCGGCTGAGACAGGCCATCTGGTACTGTCCACGCTACATACCATAGGCGCGGCGAATACGATTGACCGTATTGTGGACGTGTTCCCGCCACATCAGCAGCAGCAGATACGAGTACAGCTTTCGGGCGTGCTGGAGGCAGTTATTTCCCAGCAGCTGATTCCTACGGCAGACGGCAGAAGACGCGTGGCGGCATTTGAAGTATTACATGCCACCTATCCTGCCCGCAACCTGATTCGTGAGAATAAAGCGTACCAGCTTCCCACAGTTATGCAGACCAACCGCTCCATCGGTATGATAACCATGGATGATGCGATTCTTCAGCTTTATACGGATGGTATGATAGATCGTGAGATGGCGATTCAGTTCGCTCAGAAGCCGGATGCCATGCAACAGAAGCTGTAGGTAAACAGACAGCTGTGTACACAATTTAACAGTGGCTAGAACGAATACATAAGATACTATAGGTGCAGAGAGTTTGCACTATAGTATCTTGTTTTTTACAAATGTAAAATTATTTTGGCATTTTTTGGTCATTGTGTATATTTGTTAATATACTATGTAAAAAAGTATTGTAATTTGTGTCTAAAT
>JBJENR010000041.1:0-20638 GCA_051880315.1 Acetatifactor sp. | reverse complement strand
GTTTCCCTTGATACCTACAAGTCCGGTGTTGCCTATGCCGGAATTCAGGCAGGCGCGGATCTGATTAATGATATTTGGGGATTGAAATATGATAAAAAAATGGCACGTGTTATTTCCGAAAGCAAACTGCCCTGCTGTCTGATGCATAATCGGAGAGAAGCTGTTTACACAGATTTTATGGAGGATGTGGTCAGTGATTTGCGGGAGAGTCTGCAGCTGGCGGAAGAAGCGGGAATCTCCGGAGATAAAATAATACTTGACCCGGGAGTTGGTTTTGCCAAGTCTTACGAGCAAAATCTGGAAGTGATTCATCATCTGGAGATATTGAACAAAATGGGATTTCCGGTTCTCCTGGGATGCAGCAGAAAGTCCGTCATCGGACTGACGCTTGACCTGCCCTCGGCTCAGAGACTGGAGGGTACACTGGTCACTACGGTTTTCGGTGTGCTTAAGAGGTGTATGTTTGTGAGGGTTCACGATGTACGGGAGAATGTCCGTGCAATCAAAATGACAGAAGCAATTTTGAGAGGGGGGAAAGAATGATGGGTATTGATTGGCCTGAGGATGAGATCAGAATAGAAAGGCTGGAGATTTATGCTTATCACGGAGTGCAGCCCCGGGAGAGAAGAAAAGGCCAGATATTTGTGGTGAATGCCACATTGTATACCGATACTCATAAGGCCGGTGAAACAGATGATCTTAGCTGTGCAACGGATTACGGCGCTGTCTGTATGTTTATTGATAAATGGATGCGTGAAAACACTTATCAGCTGCTGGAGACTGTTCTGGACAGGCTTTCAAAAGCAATTTTGCTAAATTTTCATTTAATAAACTCTCTGGATTTGGAGGTTCGTAAGCCGGAAGCCCCCATAGAACTGACCTTTGGCTGCGTGTCTGTGAAGGTCCACAGGGGATGGCATAAGGTTTATCTTTCGGTTGGTTCCAATATGGGTGACAGACAAGGCTTTATCGAGGGTGCCATTGAGGTATTGAAGGAGCAGGAACAGATTCGCGCAATAAAGGTTTCTGATTTGATTGAGACTGCACCCTACGGCAATACGGATCAGGGGGATTTCCTGAATGGAGTCATTGAACTGGAGACGTTGTACAGTCCGGAGGAGCTGCTGCGGGTTCTACAGGAAGCAGAGAATGCGGCAGGCCGGAAGCGCACTGTCCACTGGGGACCGAGAACACTGGATTTGGACATCCTGTTTTATGATGATTTGATATATGCGAGCGATACACTGACCATTCCGCATGGGGATTTGCAAAATCGGGAATTTGTCCTAAAACCCTTGAACACGCTGGCACCAGGATACTGTCATCCGGTTCTGGGCAAGCCGGTTTATCAGATGCTGGAGGAGCTGCAGAATAAGCAACAATAAACGGAGGAAGAAATGGCTGAAAACAATTTTATCCAGGTAAGTGACAAAACACTGAAAAGCATCGACGAAAAAATGCCTCCTGAGGAGGAATTACAGGATTTGGCAGAGTTTTTCAAGGTGTTTGGAGATGCCACCAGATTAAAAATACTGTATGTGCTTTTGTGCGCCGAAATGTGTGTCTATGATATTGCTGCGGTGCTTGGAATGTCACAGTCGGCTATTTCCCACCAGCTGCGGGTGTTGAAGCAGATGGATCTGGTGAAAAACAGGCGGGAGGGCAAGACCATTTTTTATGCTTTGGCAGATTCCCATATTGTCACCATTTTAAGTCAGGGCCTCGACCATATAGAAGAGTAAAGGTGGCGGGGTGATTACTCCGGCAGGAAGGCGCTGTAGACACTACTTCCGAGAGCAGAGTGGAATAGGATGCTTTCGTCATCAAATGCCTGAAAATACACATAGTTTGAGGTCATATTAATATTGGTAAACACACCCTCGGCAAGGACATATCTGTTGGAGCCGTCGGTGTGCATGCACATCAGCCGGGGATTTTTACCGGCTTGTTGATAATAAATATATCCCTTTCCTACATTAAAGCAGTCTACCCTGTCGTTGGTGAGTACCTCAATTTCCTGCCTGACCAGAGAATAACGGCAGATGCGGTAGTTGTTTTCCACGTCCAGATAATAGACATATTCCCCGTCAATCACCGGATACCATAGATTTCCCTGCCAGATTTCAGACACTGTATCATCCTTTGTATTTAGAGAATAGAGATAATGATTTTCGGAAACCCCGTTGTAGTAGATTTTGCCATCCCATGCACAAGCGGGATTAATGGGCATATCCGTGACTTTGATCTGCTCGCTTTTGTCCGTTTTTATCTTGTATAATGCATTGCCGGAGGAGGACGAGGTCAGGAGATAGAGATAGTTATCCACCAGCTGGCCGGACAAAACAACGTTTCTTGCGATGGATGTGATGTTTTTGCCGTTTCGTTTGCAGCGGTCAAAGGATTTGATTCCCTGTAGCTGTCCGAAGCCGGAATGGGAGGCAGCACCGGTCTGGAAGAAATAAAGATAATCACCGCCTGCCAGAATGTTGCGCACCTGAAGGTCGTTTAACCTGCGGACATCTGATTCGTCGGGATTCATGGCATAAAGGGAGCCACCCTGTGTTGGATTGGCAAAATACACCGTGCCGTCATATTCACAGAACAGTCCGCTGTTGTACAGGTTCCCTGCAGTATTTCCTACAGTGCCGGCAGGATTGTCGGCAACCCGTCCGGAAAGAAGCAGTACCAGGATTAGAATGACGGCTGTCAGGATACAGGCGGAGATAACTATGGCATTTCTCTGGAATTTGCTCATATCGGTTCCTCATATTTTTCTTAATATTATCCTAACTATACACCCCTTTTTACTTGCTATCAAGTTGCATTTGTTATAAAATGAAGCTGTTCAGGAATTCAGATATTCCTTTGAACAGTAATAGAAAATACAGGAGCGAAAACAATGGATTTATTGGAGCTGAGACAGAAGATTGACCAGATTGATTCACAGATTGTTGAACTATATGAACAGAGAATGGATATTTGCAGCCAGGTGGCGGAATATAAGATAAGTACAGGTAAAAAGGTATTTGACAGACAGAGGGAAGCGGAGAAACTGGCAAAGGTGAAGGCCCTGACCCACAATGAGTTCAACAGCCATGGAATTGAAGAGCTGTTCGAGCAGATTATGTCTATGAGCAGGAAGCTGCAGTACAGACTGCTGGCAGAGAACGGAAGTCTTGGGAAGCTGCCCTTTATCGCGGTGGATGAACTTGAGATTGAGAGTGCCAGAGTGGTATTTCAGGGGGCGGAGGGTTCTTATTCCCAGTCTGCCATGACGAAATATTTTGGCGACCGTATTCACAGCTTTCATGTGGACAGCTTCCGGGATGCCATGAGTGCCATTGACGAAGGAAGCGCAGACTTTGCCGTTCTGCCCATAGAAAATTCCACCGCAGGTATCGTAAATGAAATTTACGATCTTCTGCAGGAATATGAAAACTATATTGTGGGGGAACAGATTATCAAAATCGAGCACTGTCTCCTGGGGGTTCCCGGGGCAGACATCTCCGATATCAGGACTGTGTATTCCCATCCCCAGTCTCTGCTGCAGAGTGCAAAATTCCTGGGCAATCATGACTGGCAACAAATCAGCATGCAGAACAATGCGTTTGCAGCCAAGAAGGTGGCTGAGGAAGGCAATAAGACCCAGGCGGCCATTGCCGGAGAGCATGCGGCGGAGGCTTACGGACTGCAGATTCTGCAGAAGGGAGTGAACGATTCCGGCAACAACTCCACCCGCTTTATCATTGTGACCAACCAGAAGGTATTTCGCAGGGATGCCAACAAGATCAGCATCTGCTTTGAGGTGCCTCATGAGAGCGGCTCCCTGTACCATATGCTCTCTCATTTTATTTATAATAATCTGAATCTGACAAAAATTGAGAGCCGTCCCATTGAGGACAGAGCCTGGGAATACCGTTTCTTTGTGGACTTTGAGGGAAATCTTGCGGATGGAGCAGTGAAGAATGCCCTCAGAGGTCTGCGCGATGAAGCACGCAATATGAAAATACTGGGAAATTACTGACAGAGGTGATAGGAAATGCGCGAGAAGGAACTGATTGTATACCGTAATTTTGAAGACGGGGACCTGCTGTATGACATGGCATGGCTGATGGACAATTACAAGAGCAATGCCGAAGGTATGGCGGAGCTGATGTATGACTGTATCCACAGGCTTATCGAACTGGCCGGGAATTACGGCTTTCACGGTAATCTGTGGCACTGTTATCTGGCAAATCTTCTGGTGAACAATGAAAACAGTTACAGCTGTGGATGTGAAATCAAGGGAGAAATCCAGGGAACCATCAATGATGCCGCCCTTCATGATATTGTTATTTTTAAGGAATTCTATGATTTCGATTTTGCGGAGCTTTGCAGTATCCTGAAGGTGCCGGAATTTGCCCTGACGGAGAACTATACTGCCAGCACTCTGGAGAGCAAGGTATATAACACCAGAATCTGTGCCAGAATCTGTGAACTTGCGGAGAAATTCTGCAAGGACCACACACCTAAGGAAATGAAAGCTACGCTGACAGATTTTTATCGGGAATACGGTGTGGGAAAATTCGGACTTCACAAATCCTTCCGGGTGCGCAGGGATGAGGCAGGAGTACATATTGAGCCTATTTTGAATATTGCCCATGTGGCACTGAATGATCTGGTGGGCTATGAACTGCCCAAGAAGAAGCTGACCGACAATACGGATGCCTTTGTAGCCGGCAGAAAAGCCAACAACTGTCTGCTGTTCGGCGATGCAGGCACCGGAAAATCCTCCTGTATCAAGGCCATCGCCAACGAATACTACGAAAAGGGCCTGCGTATCATAGAGGTATATAAGCATCAGTTTGGAGACCTGAATGAGGTAATCAGCCAGATAAAAAAGCGCAACTACAAATTTATTATCTACATGGATGACTTAAGCTTTGAGGAGTTTGAGACGGAATATAAGTACCTGAAGGCCATTATCGAGGGAGGCCTTGAGAAAAAGCCTGAAAATGTACTGATTTATGCCACCTCCAACCGACGTCACCTGATTCGGGAGAGCTACAAGGATAAAGAGGAAATCAGAGAGGACATGCATACCGGCGATACCGTACAAGAGAAGCTCTCGCTGGTATACCGTTTCGGCGTTACCATATATTTCGGAGCTCCCGACAAAAAACAATTCCAGACCATTGTAAAGACGCTGGCGGAGAGAAGCGGCATCAAGCTGTCGGAGGAGCAGCTGCTTCTGGAGGCAAATCAGTGGGAGCTTGCCCACGGCGGACTATCGGGAAGAAGTGCCCAGCAGTTTATTGATTATCTGCTTGGCAGGGTTGAGGAGAAGGAAGTATGAGTGTGAAGACATTTGCAGCCATAGCGGTGGGCAGCTATGAGCTAACCATGAAAATATTTGAGTTTTCCGGGAAGAACCAGATGCGCCAGATTGACGTGATGAGAAGAAGAATCGATCTGGGAAGCGATACTTATTCCGACGGAAAAATCAGTGCAGAGAAGATGGATGAACTCTGCCGTACTCTGAAAGAATTCTCAGAGGTCATGAAAGCCTATAAGGTGGATGATTACAGGGCCTACGGAACCAGCGCGGTTCGCGAGACGGAGAACACCACCATCATTCTGGACCAGATTGCCCAGCGCACCGGAATCAGGATTGAGACCCTAAGCAATTCCGAACAGCATTTTCTGGACTATAAATCAGTCGCCTCCAAGGGTGAGAATTATCGCAGAATTATCGAGGAAAAGACAGCCATTCTGGATATCGGGGGAGGCAGCATACAGATATCCCTCTTTGACAATGACACACTGGTATCCACCCAGAATTTACGCTTGGGAGTACTAAGAATCCAGGAGTATCTGAACCGCTTCAACGTGAAGCGTTCCAACAGGGAAAATTTTATCAATGAAATGGTGATGGCCCAGTTGGATAATTATAAAAAGTTGTACCTGAAGGATAAGGAGATTCGCAACCTTATTGTGATTGATGACTATTTTTCCCCCTGGGTCATCAAGCGTGCAGAGGGAGAGATAAACAGGGTAGTGGTTGAGAGGGATGTCTTTTCCAAGTCCCTGGAGCAGCTCCGGGGCGAGACTCCGGCACAGCTCTCCGTTGCCCTGGGCATTCCGGAAGAAAAGGCGCCCCTTATGTTTGTCAGTGGCGTGTTGATTGGTCTGATTGCGGAGCTGATGGATGTAAAGCAGATCTGGATGCCGGGGGTGACTCTCTGTGACGGAATCGCCTATGAGTATGCGGAAAAAAATCATATGCTCCGCGGGGAGCATGATTTTGAGCAGGATATTGTGGCCTGTGCCATGAATATGAACAAGCGCTACATGGGAAGCAGGAAACGGGCGGAGACACTGGAAAACATCTCTGTAACCATCTTTAACAGCATGAAAAAAATCCACGGCATGGGCAGGCGGGAGCTGCTCTTTCTCCGTCTGGCAGCCATTTTGCAGGAATGCGGTAAATATATCAGCATGATTAATATCGGAGAGAATTCCTATCAGATTGTCATGGCAACGGAGATGATTGGTTTATCCCATCAGGAGAGGGAAATCGTTGCAAATGTGGTGCGTTTCAACCACAGCAGATTCCTCTATTACGGCAACAAGAATGACGCCTGGGGACTGGACCGGCAGGCCTATCTGACGGTGGCAAAGCTGACGGCAATCTTAAGACTTGCCAATGGATTGGACAGGAGCCACAGGCAGAAGCTGAAAGGCCTAAGGGCTTCTCTGAAGGATAATCAGCTGGTATTGTCTGTGGATACCACTGAAGATATCACCCTGGAGAAGGGCTTCTTTGAGGAGAAGAGCGAATTCTTCAGGGAAGTGTTCAGCGTAGAGCCTGTTTTGAAACAGAAAAAAGAGATTTGAGAGGTGCTTGTCTTATGGGAGCAACAGATTTTTGCAATCCGAAATATTATACCAACCGGGAATTGTCATGGATTCTTTTTAATCGAAGAGTACTGGGGGAAGCCAGGGATAAGAATATCCCTTTGTTTGAACGCCTGAAGTTCTTAAGTATTACGGCATCCAATCTGGATGAATTCTTTATGATAAGGGTGGCGTCCCTGAAGGATATGGTGAATGCCGGCTACGATAAGAAGGACATTGCCGGCATGACCGCCCGGGAACAGCTGGAAGCTATCGACCTGGCTATTCATGAGCTGGTGGATATGCAGTATTCCACCTGGAACCGCTCTCTTGTGCCCCAGCTGGCAAAGAACGGTCTGCAGATTATCGGCAGTCATGAGGAACTGACGGAGGAGGAAGCAGTATATATTGACCATTATTTTGAGGAAAATGTATATCCCGTGCTGACACCCATGGCGGTGGATTCCTCCAGACCCTTCCCACTGATTCGGAATAAGACACTGAATATTGCAGCCCTGGTACGAAAGAAGGACGGCAAGGGCGAGCTGGAATTTGCCACGGTGCAGGTACCCTCCGTTCTGAGCAGAATCGTACAGCTGCCCACAGACGGCAGGGCAAAAAAGGTAATTCTTCTGGAAGAGATTATTGAGAGAAACATGCACAAGCTGTTTCTGAATTATGATATTGTCTGCGCACATCCTTTCCGCATCATGAGAAATGCGGATTTGTCCATCGAGGAGGATGAGGCGGAGGACCTGTTAAAAGAGATTGAAAAGCAGCTGAAGAAGCGTCAATGGGGAGAAGCAATCCGCCTGGAGGTAGAGGAGGGGATGGATAAGAAGCTCCTGAAGATAATTCGCACAGAGCTCCACATGGAGGAGCAGAACATCTATGAGATTGCGGGGCCGTTAGATTTGACGGTGCTGATGAAGCTGTATGGTCTGGATGGCTTTGACCATCTGAAGACGCCGAAGTACATTTCCCAGCAGGTACCTGAACTGCCTCAGGGCTGCGACATATTTGAACAGATACGAAAAGGAGACATTCTGCTGCATCACCCCTATCAGACCTTTGAACCGGTGGTTGATTTCATTCGGCAGGCAGCAAAGGATAAGGAGGTTCTGGCTATCAAGCAGACCCTGTATCGTGTCAGCGGAAATTCCCCGATTATTGCGGCGCTGGCTCAGGCTGCCGAGAATGGCAAGCAGGTGACGGTGCTGGTGGAATTGAAGGCACGATTTGATGAAGAAAACAATATCGTCTGGGCGAGGATGCTGGAAAAAGCGGGATGCCATGTTATCTACGGTCTGGTGGGCTTAAAGACCCACAGCAAAATCACCCTGGTGGTGCGCAGGGAGGAGGACGGCATTCGACGTTATGTTCACCTGGGCACCGGTAACTACAATGATGCAACGGCTAAGCTGTACACCGATGTGGGACTGATGACCTGTTCTGAGACAATCGGAGAGGATGCCACGGCAGTGTTCAATATGCTGTCCGGGTATTCGGAGCCTCTTGTCTGGAATAAGCTCAGCGTAGCTCCTTTGTGGCTGAAGGATAAGTTCCTGTATCTGATTGACAGGGAGAAAAGGAACGCCGGGGAGGGCAGAGAGGCTCATATTATTGCCAAGATGAATTCCCTCTGTGACCGCAACATTATCGCTGCTCTTTATGAGGCTTCCGCGGCGGGAGTCAGGATTGAACTGATTGTCAGGGGAATCTGCTGTCTGAAGACCGGCATCAAGGGAGTCAGCGACAATATCACGGTGCGCTCCATTGTCGGCAATTTTCTGGAACACAGCAGAATCTTCTACTTCGAAAACGGAGGAAATTACGAGATTTATTGCGGCAGTGCGGACTGGATGCCAAGAAACCTTGAAAGACGAGTGGAAATTCTGTTTCCCGTGGACTGTCCGAAGCTGAAGGAGGAGCTGCTGCACATCCTGGAGTGCCAGCTGAAGGACAATGTCAAGGCATCTGAGCTGAGGCCGGACGGAACCTATGTGAAGCCGGACAAGAGAGGAAGGTCCCTCTTCCAATCCCAGGAATACTTCTGCCAGGAGGCAATCAGGAAGGCTAAGGCAGTGTCAGGGGAGGTTACCTCGGTTACCAGAACCTTTATTCCCGAGCAGCATGTGGAAGAGTAATCAGGACATCGGAGGAAAAAGTTATGCGCATTGTTTTGGCGTCTGCATCTCCCAGAAGACGGGAGCTGCTATCCCAGATTGGTTTGGAGTTTGAGGTCATTGTCAGCGATGCCGACGAGAAAATATCCGGCGTTACTCCCACGCAGCTGGTGGAGGAGTTGTCAGCCCTGAAGGCAAAGACAGTACTTAACAGCCTGGAGAGGGAAGAAGAGGCGGTGCTTGTCATCGGGGCAGATACAGTGGTGGAAGCAGGCGGCAGGATACTGGGTAAGCCGACGAGTACAGAGCATGCAGCGAAAATGCTTCAGGAGCTGTCAGGAAGCACTCACCGGGTATTTACCGGAGTTACGTTTGTTTACCGAAACCCGGACGGTAGTGTAAAGAGTAAAACCTTCCATGAAAAAACAGAGGTGACCTTTTATCCTATGACAGAAGAGGAAATTCAATGCTATGTGTCCACCCTGGATTGCATGGACAAAGCCGGAGCATATGGAATCCAGGGCTTTTGTGCCAGGTATATTCAAAAAATCAATGGGGATTATAACAATGTGGTAGGACTTCCCGTGGGACGTCTGTATCAGGAGGCAAAGGAGTTTCTTATATGAAAAAAGCGGTTGTTTTTGACCTGGACGGTACCTTATCCGATTCCATAGCCAGCATGAAGTACTGCGGAGACAGGGCACTTGAGCACTTTGGATACGGTCCCTTTTCGGAGTCTGATTACAAATATTTTGTGGGTGACGGGGCAGAGAACCTGATTAAGAGAGCGTTGAAAGCAGGAGGAGACGAAGAGCTTGCTCATTTTGAAGAGACATTTGCCTTATACAAAAAGTATTTTGCAGTAGACTGTATGTACCGGGTGAAACCCTATCAGGGGATTCCGGAGCTGTTGGCAGAGTTGAAAAATAAGGGCATAAAGATAGCGGTTCTCTCCAATAAGCCCCATGCACAGACCATAAATGTGATTGAAACCCTGTTTGGCAGGGATTGCTTTGATGTGATTCTGGGACAGAGAGAGGGAGTGCCCATCAAGCCGGATCCTGCGGGAGTTTTTGATATCCTTCAGAGGCTGAAAATGGAGCCGGAAGACCTGCTCTATCTGGGAGATACTGCCACGGACATGAAAACAGGCAAGGGTGCCGGCGCTTTCACCGTGGGAGCGCTCTGGGGTTTCCGGGACAGAAAGGAATTGGAGGAAAACCATGCGGATGCTATCATAGAGCATCCCCTGGAATTATTAAAATATATTGACACAGAGGCAAAGGAGGGATGAGTATGCACGAATTTGATGAGGACGTTTTAGAGTGCTTCCTGCAAAAACAGTTGCAGTTGTTTCCCGAAAAGGTAGCAGAGACCCCGGAGGAAGCGGAGGAATTTCTGGAAGACTGCATGGCAGTGGTAGTGGATTCAGCAGAGGAGGTTGCTGAGTATTTTGAAGAAGAGGGCATAGATATGGACGGTGCTTCTGCCGAAGAGATTCTGGAAGCAGATGAGGTCTTCGATATCGGTGACGGAAGATATCTGATTGTAGAGGGATAAGGATGGTTAGCCGGATACCGGGTAAAAGCTTCTGGGGCTAAGAGTTTCGTCCCAAGTATTTCAATCTCGGGAAAATAAGTAAGGTTGAGGCTTCGTTATTTACGAAACCTCAACCTTTCTAATATGTCGTATGGTACAAATAGTTTACCGTAACCGGTGCCAAGATCCAAGCCGGGCTTATTGGAACCGTGGAAATCACTGCCGCCGCTGATGCATAAATCGTATTTGGCGGCAAGCTCACGTATTTCTCTTTCCTCGTGGGCGTTGTAGGTGCTGTAGATTGCTTCGATACCTATCAGTCCTGCTTCCTTTAACTCAGAGACTAAATTATCCAGTCTTTCTTTTCCCATGTGGTAGAGGATGGGGTGTGCCAGAATCGGAATACCACCTGCCTCTAAGATCAATTCCACGGCCTGCTTCGGGGTTACCTTTTCTCTTGGAACATAACAGGGGGCATGGTCGCCCACATAGCGTTCAAAGGCTTCCTGCATACTCTTGATATATCCGTGGTTTAACATATATTTCGCATAGTGCGCTCTGGTAATGACAGAATTCGGGAATTCCTGAAGCAGTGCGTCGTAGGTGATATCCATTCCCGCTTCCTGCAGCAGCCGACACATCTTCTGATTGCGCAGGGTACGGGAATCCACGAATTCCTGTAGCTTTGCGGCAAAGGCTTTGTTGTGGTAATCAATGTATAGTCCCACGATGTGGATGTCCTGTCCCTGGTATTCTGAGGAGAACTCGATGCCGGGAATGACCTCGGGAACCGGAGAAGAAGGAGCCTGCGCACCGGCTTCCGTCTGTTTTGCCCGCAGCCCTTCTGCGTAGGAAATCGCTTCTTCCAGGCCGTCTATCGTGTCATGGTCGGTCAGAGCAAAAGCAGCCAGCCCTTTTTCCATAGCATAGTCCACAAGCTGAGTAGGTGTATAGGTTCCGTCCGAGCGGGTGGAATGTACATGTAAATCTATCTGCCGCATGTCTCATCAACTCCTTTTTCCTGAAGCCATTTCCTGCATTCATCCCATGTGCCTTTCACAAAACAATCAGAGTATAGTCTGATAACAGTATTGTTGTTCAGACAAAGCCGAATGTAATTGCCTTTTTCCTCTATGCCTGTTATCTCGGAATATTGATTTTTTACCGTAACATTTCCGTCTTCTGTAACAATATTATTTTCACAAAATAATATCTTTCTTGTCCAGTTTTCGGTTCCACGTTGTTTGGAGAGGACAGAGTACTGCCTTGCGGTAATGACTTTCCGGCGAAGTAGACCTCGGTAAAGAGCAAATATGCCAAATACAACCAATGCATATAATTTTGTATATATCGCATAAATAAAAGTAAGTGTTGCAAAAACACACCAGAAAACCGAAAATGCCCGTTGCGTGGAACGGGCATGATTTTCTTTTCCCCAGGAAAGATATTTCTTTTTATCCAAGACATATTCGCATTCAAACAATTCGTTCATCCTGTCATCTCTCTTAGTTTTCGTCATCTTCCTTGTTGGCGGTAAATACGGTTCTCTTTCTCGCCAGCTCATCGCTTTCCAGATACTCATCGTAGGTGGTAATCTTGTCGATAATGTGTCCGTCAGGCAGGATTTCAATGATGCGGTTTGCCGTGGTCTGGACAAACTGGTGGTCATGGCAGGAGAACAAAGCCACACCGGGGAACTTGATGAGACCGTTGTTCAAAGCGGTGATGGATTCCATGTCCAGATGGTTGGTGGGCTCGTCCAGAACCAGACAGTTAGCGCCACTGATCATCATTTTAGAGAGCAGACAGCGCACCTTTTCTCCACCGGAGAGCACCTTTACCTTCTTCACACCGTCTTCCCCGGCAAAGAGCATACGACCTAGGAAGCCTCTTACATAAGTTACATCCTTGACGGGAGAGTAGCCCGTGAGCCAGTCTGTGATGGTCAAATCGTTGTCGAACTCTGCGGTGTTGTCCTTGGGGAAATAAGCCTGAGAAGTGGTAACACCCCATTTGTAGCTTCCCTCATCCGGCTCCAGTTCTCCCATGAGAATCTGGAACAGTGTGGTTTTTGCCAGCTCCTGGCTTCCCACAAAGGCAATCTTGTCTTCCCGTCCCATGACAAAGGAGACATCATTCAATACCTTTTCACCGTTGATGGTCTTGGTGAGGTGCTCAACAGTGAGCACTTCATTACCAATCTCGCGGTCAGGGCGAAAATCGATGTAAGGATATTTTCTGCTGGAGGGCTTGATTTCATCCAACTCAATCTTTTCCAGAGCCCTCTTTCTGGAGGTTGCCTGCTTGGATTTGGAAGCGTTAGCGGAGAAGCGGGAGATGAACTCCTGCAATTCCTTAATCTTTTCTTCCTTCTTCTTGTTGGCTTCCTTCATTTGCTTTACCAGCAGCTGGCTGGATTCGTACCAGAAATCATAGTTGCCCGCATAGAGCTGAATCTTGCCGTAGTCGATATCAGCGGTATGAGTACATACCTTATTCAGGAAATATCTGTCATGGGATACCACGATGACAGTGTTCTCAAAATTAATCAGGAACTCCTCCAGCCAGGCAATCGCATCCAGATCAAGATGGTTGGTAGGCTCGTCCAGAAGCAGGATGTCGGGGTTTCCGAAGAGGGCCTTTGCCAAAAGTACCTTGACCTTCAGATTACCATCCAGATCCTTCATGAGAGAGTAGTGGAAATCGGGTCCGATGCCCAGACCGTTCAACAGCATGGCTGCATTGGATTCCGCTTCCCAACCGTCCATTTCGGCGAACTCTGCTTCCAGCTCGCTGGCGCGGATGCCGTCTTCATCGGTGAAATCCTCCTTGGCATAGATGGCGTCCTTCTCCTTCATAATCTGGTACAAACGCTCATTGCCCATAATGACGGTGTCCATTACTACATAATCGTCATATTTAAAGTGATCCTGCTCCAGCACCGAGAGACGTTGCCCGGGAGTGATGACAATATCTCCCTTTGTGGTCTCCAGCTTACCGGAGAGAATCTTTAAGAAAGTGGACTTTCCGGCACCGTTGGCACCGATGAGTCCATAGCAGTTACCCTCTGTAAACTTGATGTTGACATCCTCAAAGAGGGCCTTTTTTCCTACTCTGTAAGTTACATTGTTAGCACTAATCATTTTATAAACCTCTTAATATTATTATAGTTGATTTCCGCAGGTAGGACAGCTCCGGGTGTCGCCGCTTACGGAAGCCCCGCACTGATTGCAAAAACGGGTAGTACCCCGGGGAGCCTGTGCCTGTGTCACCTGAGCCGGTGTACTCATGGCAATGAAATCTGATGCTTTCATGGATGCTCTGCGCCGCTTCGCTACTGACCAGAAAATACCGGACAGAAGAGAACAGAAAAAAGACAGATCGGGCATAGGCGAAAGCTCCATAGGAGAGGAAAAGCTCAGCTGGGTTTCAACGCCGTCAGCAGCAAAAGCTGCATTTAGTACTATAACCGTGAAGGCACTGGCTGCTATCAGCAGAAGAACTAAAAAGGTATTGAAATAGCCGCAGGATTTTCTCCGGAAAATGTGTAGTACAAGGGTGAGGGCATTACATACAAGGATGGCCATAAACAAAACGGCAAGAATCAGAGTACCCACCTTGATAATCCTCAATCCCAGAGCAGCATCCTCGCTTAGCTCGTCTTCGGGAAGGAGGTTCTCCATGTCTGCTCCGATGGAAGCCAATGTGGTATATTCATATGGGGTGAGCTTTTTGTCCTCGAACATAGCATAGATTTTTTCCAGGATTCCGAAAAACTTTTCGGGTGTGGCGTTCACACCCTGTTCCTCCAGAACCATCTCCAACTGCTCCATGGCTTCGTCTCTGTCCATGTCCTCGAAATCTTCCAATCCGCCCGACAAGTCACTGAGAAATTCTTCTACCCTGGAAGCTGCATCACTGTCCTCACTGAAGGATATCCAGCCGGTGAATAGCAGTGCCGCACTGATCGCAAGCAACAGGCAGGAGATAATCTCTGTCAGCAGTATTTTTGCTTTCATTGGTAAATTCCATATTCCTTTCTTTATAAATTTTCCTATTACAATATATAGATATAGCATAAAAAGTAAGAGGTGACAAGTAGAAAACAGACTTTAAAAACACGGGTTAATATGATAAAATAATAAAATACCGCTGTTGCCTGTATCGAAAATGGGGATGAAAAATGGAGCAGCACAACATCACAGGAAAGCTAATCGAATATGTGAGGACAGAGGCAAATATCAGCCAGGACGAGCTTTGTCGCGGGCTTTGTTCGCGTGCCTTTCTTGCCCGGGTGGAAAAGGGGGAAAGAGCGTGCGAAAGGATATTGTCGGAGGCACTGCTTCAGAGAGCGGGAGTCGCCTCTGACAGGTTTGTTTTCACAGCGGACCCGGAGGAACAGATATGGCTTATGCGCCGGGAGAAGATGTACCGGGCAGTGGATAGGGGAGATGGCAAAAAAGCGGACACCGCCTTCGAGGAATACCGGAAGATAGCCCGGGGGAAAAGTCCGCTGCACAGGCAGCTGCTTCTCTTCTACCGGGCGGTTCTTGGCTGGAAGAGTGGAGAGGAAAGAGAAACCTCAGCGGCAATGCTGGCAAAGGCATGGGAAATCTCACAGCCCGGAATCTCCATGAGGGAGATGAACTGCGGCAATCTGACCATGACGGAATTGGGTATTGCTATGATGCATGCCCGGGTGACAGAGGATATGGGAGCATTGGAAGCGGCAGAAGCCGCCTATGAAATCCTCCTGCAGCATCTGGATATGTTTGCGGATGACCGGGATTCCGTCAGATTGTATCCCCAGATAGCATATCGTCTGGCACAAATCTGCATCAAAAGGGAAAGGACGGAAAAAGCCGTTGCACTGGCGGAGAAGAGCATTACCCTGTTGAAAGGCCAGGCGAAGCTGCATTATCTGCGGCAGCATCTGGAAATCCTGCTGCAATACGGTACCCTGAAGCCGGAGGAACAGAATGCCGTAACGGAAATCTGCAGCAGCCTGAGGTGGCTCTATGAGCACCATGAGGTGGAGGAGTCCCACTGGAACTGGGATATTTCTTTTTCTATGGCAGAATATAATCTCTGCGGAGAGATTCTGAGGGCGAGACGGGAGACCCTGGGAATGTCCCAGGAGGAGCTGGCAGAGGGGATCTGCGACCCGGTGACCGTGTCCAGAATAGAATGCGGAAGGTCAGCACCGAAACGGAAAACCTTTGTAGGACTGATGCAGAAGGTAGGCCTGACAGGGAGCGAACATGAGACGGATATGCCCATGAATCAGCCGGAGCTATGGAAGCTGGAGACAGAAATTCGCAGGCTGTTGAATCAGGCAAGAGGGGAGGAGGCAGAGCCTCTGATTGCCTTGCTGGAGCAGCGGCTTCATGAGCCGAACAGACAGGATAAACAATTTATTATACATACAAAAGCACTGGCTCTGGCAAATCAGAATAAAATCTCTCTGGAACAGGAGAGGGATATGTGCCGGGAAGCATTGTATCTGACTTTGCCGCAAAAGTCAGTTAATGAGTTGAAAAAATGGTACTTTACCATGGCGGAGGTCGCCTGCGTTAATTCTCTGGCGCATACGGAGGACAGACTGGGAAACAGGGGGGAGTATATTGACTTGCTGAATATCATCAAGAGACAGTATGAGGAGAAGTTCTTAGGGTTGCAGCATTATGCAAGAGGATATGAATTGACCTGTAGGACACTTGGAGACCTGCTGGGAAATGCAGGCAGATACGAAGAGGGGATTAAGGTTGAAAACGCTGGAATTAAGATTGCACTGGAGTGCGGACTGGGGGCTATTTTAATTAGTACTTTGTATGACTGTGGCTGGAATATGGAACATTTGTGGGAAAGCGGTGGGACAGCGAGAGAGGAAAGTCTTCGTTATATGAGGGCTTCCTATTATCTGGAAGCCCTGCTTGGAAGAGAGAAGGACAAAGAGTTTATCAAAAAACACATTGAGGAAATATACACAAAATGTCATTAATCAAGTAGCCTTTGTGGCTCATAGTCTGAATAAGTTTGACAGGCAGAGCCTGATGGAATATAGGTATTCCAAAGATTTTTGTATTTTCCTAACAGCAAAAGGCCTAAGCACAGAATAACGGAACATTTTTGAATTTTTCTTCTCATTGATTTTCTCCTTTGCAATGTGATTTATAACAACACGATAAGGCTATCATCAAAAAGAAGCATAAACCATAACAAAACTGGCACACTTGAAAAAATATTGAAAAAATAATTATGTGCCAGATTTGTTATGGAGTTGGTGAGGAAAGTACAATATACTTTTTATGCAGACAAAATATTGCAATATGTTATTACTGCAAAATCGTACTGATTTTGCAGGTAATAGCAGAAAGCCATAAGGGATTTGATAGAAGGAGAGGAACAGGATATGAAAAGAAAGAGCTTTTATTTTTACCGGTATTATTGTTGTCGGTGCTCTTGTTGGGAATGACAGTGTTTGCTGCTGTTCCGGGAGACAATTATTGTGGAACTTGTGGAGCCGCTCTGATTGTGACTTCATCCGGGGCAGATCACTGGCAGACAACACATCAGGTGAAGACTAATCTGGTTGATTCTGCAGGTAACCCCGTTTATGCAGTGTGTACTGTCTCACATATTTGCACTCCGGTTGCAAAGGTATGTCCCAGTGGACATGGTGTGAAATGGAGTGGTATTTGTCATGATGAGAATCATAGTATTTGTGGAAGTTTTCAATATTATGAATAGGTAAAGATGAATCCCTTATGTGTTTGCGCAGGGATGCTCCTTTTGTACAGGGAGCGTCCCCTTGTTTTCATTTTGCTTTATGAGTTGAATTTTAAAGAATAATGAGATACCATAAATATATTATATGAAAATAATACACAAATATATTTGGCAGGATTAGATTTAGGCTTCGGAAAAGGAGACCGATGATGAGAAGATATCAGATTTGTGTGACAGCCCTGCTGGCGGCAATGGCGGTACTGACAGGCTGCGGCAAGGGTGAAAATACATCCGTGGAGGAGCTGCCGCCGGTGGACTGGAAGACGGAGGGCTTTGCGGTTTCCGGCGCTGTGGAGGAAAAGCAGGAATACTGGGTACAGAAATATATCCCCTGGGAGCGTGACGGGGTGAAGCTTGATGCAGAGACAGAGGAGCTGTACCTGGGAGATATCTCTTCCCTTACATGTGCGAATGACGGCAGCTTTTACCGGCTGTCAGCCGTGATACGCCCACCCTATGCCCAGGCGGTAAGGTGGATCCTGGAAAGCTATGATACAGAGACCATGGAGACAAACGTCAGGGAAGTGTCCTATGAAGAGCTGGGACAGAAAAAAGAAGGGAGCAGCTTCCTGGTGGCCATGGATGCGATGGCGGAGGACAGCTTTGTATTCCATTGGATAGAAGTGGAGAGAAATGCAGAAGGGCTTGTTCACCAGACGGTGAGCAGGATGATTTACACTGCCCCGGAGGGTGAGGCGTATGCCGTGGATTTGTGGGAGACCTATCTGGACAAGGGGATTGCAGAGGAGACCTTTGAGGAAAATATGGTCATTCCGCTGGGCTACTGTGTCTGTGACGGAGCGGGAAATACCTATGCGAAAGCAGGGGAGACGAAGTATGGATATTCCGGGCTGTATGTGTTTGACCGGGAGGGAAATATCCTGCTGGAGTACCGGGGCAGACCGGAGCAGATGCTGGAGGAGCCACTGCGGATGGAAAGTGGGGAGCTGGTGTACCCTATTTATGATGTCAATGAGAAGTGCTATTACTTCCTGTGGCCGGATACGGAGAAGCAGGAAATGCGTACCCTGGCAAAGCTGGAGGGCACAAAGCGGATTAGCCGGATGTTCGGCATCCGGGGAAATGATATCTATTATGAGACTGTTGACGGTATTGTCAGATGGAACATCGGAAACGGGAGCAGGACTCTGGTGCTGAACTACCGGGACGGCGGAATCGCTTCTGCCTTTGAGACCATGCTGGTGTTCAGAGAGGAACAGCCTCCTGTATTGAGGCTCTATGGGAATATTTCCGGAAGACAGGAGGACTGGCTGGTTCTCCTGTCCCCGGAGGAGCTGCCCGGGGAGGAAGCGGTGCGTGTGGCAGATCTGGTCGGCTCGGCTCCGGGAAGCAGACAGGTAACGGAATGTGCTTCCCTGACAACCAGGCTGGACCCCAACCTGTCCTTTGACTGCAAGAGCAGCGTAGGGGATGCAGAGACCTTACGAACCCAGGTCATGGCAGAGCTTGTGGCAGGAGGAGGTCCGGACATTTTATATGTGTCCCGGGCAGATATGAAGATTCTGCAGGAAAAAGACCTTCTGCTGGATCTGCGTGAACTGATTCCCCGGGAGACACTGGAGGATCTGCTGCCCGGCGTGATAGAGATGGGCTCCATCGACGGGAAGCTTGTGGGACTGGCACCGAATGTATGCGCAGAGGGAATGGTGGTATCTCCTGATACATGGTCCGGGGGTGCCTGGAGTCTGGAGGATATGCTGGAGCTTATGGAAGGGGGAAGGCTGGAGAGCGCAATATATTTTCCTTCAGGAACCCGCTGTGCCCCTCTGGCTACTGTCAGGATTCTCACGGATATGAGTCTGGAGAATTCTTTCCTGATTGACTGGGAAAAAAGAGAGAGCCATTTTGAGGACGAGAGGTTTATCCGGCTTTTGGAGATTACAAACAGGAACAGGACAGCTTCTGACGGAGATGCGGAGGATGTATTGGAAGGAAAAAGAGCAGTCCTGGTTTCTTGGAGTGCAGTGGGCAGTATCAGTGAATTCTGTGCTTATGCTGACAGAAAAGGAGGCCGGTTCGTGGGACTTCCTACGGAGGGGGCATGCGGTAATTATCTGAGTACGGATGGAATGCTTGTGGTGAATGCCAATACGAAAAAACCGGAGGAGGTCCGGAAATATCTGGAGTGCCTGCTGGAAGAAGAGATACAGGAGCTGCCCGGTTTCACTTTCTCTCCTGCATTGGGGGTGAGGCGGATTCCCCTGGAGGAGATTGAGGAGACGCCGGAGGGTGGATATCAGTGGCGGGGCATGGAGCTGGCAGTGATGCAGGACGGAACTACATCCCTGCATCGTACAGAGGCTTTTCTGGAAAGCTGTGTTCCCGGACCCGGAGAGCATCCCGAACTGAGCTGTATCATATACGAGGAGCTGGAGGCAATGTATGCTGGAAACAAAAGTCCCAGGCAGACGGCGGAAATTATAGACAGCAGGATACAGTTGTATCTGGACGAAGGAAACTGAGTTGCGGGGACGTTCCTTTTGACCAAGGAGCGTCCCTTTGTCTTTTTTGCTGTGCAGCTACGGTAACATAAAGTATTCCGATGAAAACCGTAATTTTTGAATGAGAATATATCTGAGTGAATGACTGACAATACTTTGCACATTTTGTTACGGCAATTCGGCTCAAGGAATATTTTCCGGCAGAAGCCTGTTTGATAGAATGTAAAATAAGAGAGCCATTTCAAGGACGAGAGGTTTATCAGGCTTCTGGAACCCGTAGATTTACCGTATGTCATAATATCGGAAGAGGTATATGAGGCATAGATTGATTTTCAAGAGCAAGCTCAAAAATGTGGAATTGATGTATGGTTTTGTATTACGGATTATTAAGAAAAAGGAGTGAAAGCATGAGTGTTCAAAGGTATCCTAGAAGCATTGAAATCTATAAGGAGGAAAATCAATTCTTGATTAATCCAATAATCAATCATATAGCAGGATATTCTGTATGTTCGAATCTGTGTATTAGCTTAAGGTGTGAAGATGAAAAAGGGATTGCAAAGAGTGTCGAAGAAGCATTTACATATATTGACAAAAGCCCTTTATCCACCGTGACGCCCAATGAACATTTCCATATTTGGGAAGAATATTCGAAATACAAATCATGGGCTTCATTTTGGAAGAGTTATCTTTATGGCAGTGTTATGCAGAATACAGATGCAAGCTATAGGATACATTCGGCTATAAGGGCTGCAACACCAAGACAAGAGTATAATGGTAGTGTGAAGGTCATAGACCTCCCTGCCGGTTCTACCTACGAAGAGGTAGCCGCTGCGGTGCTTGATGTAT
>JBJENR010000040.1:0-4509 GCA_051880315.1 Acetatifactor sp. | reverse complement strand
GCGGATTAGGGACTTTCACCCGTTAGAAACGTGCGCCGCAAGGCGCACAATAAAAAAAGTGCTGAATTTTCAGCACTTTTAGCATAGCGAGAGGGGGAGTCGAACCCGTATTTTTAAAAAATCATGAAACACACGTATTTACACATAATTTTAAAGAAACATTGTATTTACAATGGTTCTAACGATTATTATTTTATATTTTGTTATAGTATTTTATAGTAAAAAACAAAGAAATAGATAACCATGCAACACGAAATGCAACACGAAATTGATCTACGAAAAAAGCCCAGGCTCATCACCCGGGCTCACTTTGTCATCAATTGTAGAACAGCATCTGAATTGTATTATATCCGGCCACACCATCCACCTGCAGGTTATACTTCTTCTGGAACTCCTTCACTGCTTTCACGGTAGCACCGTCATACTCACCTGTGACGGCCAGTCCGGCATTCATGCACTCGTTCAGACGGGTCTGCAGCCACTTGACTACATAGCCCTCGCTTCGCTCCACCCAAAGAAGCTTTACGCGCTTTGCCATGAGGTTAATCTTCCGGCGGACATACTGGGTCTTTTCTCCGTCCAGACCATCCTCAACAAGTCTCTTCCCGTTCTGATCCTTATATCCGTCCATGTTGGTGGCTTGCTGGAAGGACTGTATGTACAGGTTGCATACCGGCTCCTGCGGCACGATTTCCACTGCATCTACGTCCCATATATCCGTATACACATTATTCATGTCCACGTTGCCGGAGATACCGGTTATACAGCCCTTTGATGTGTACTGCCATAAGGCAGCCTTGGAAAGCTCCGCGTCCGTGATACCGCTTCCGTATAATGCGAACCACAGCTTTACGCCGGGCACTGCACCTTTTATTTTGTCCCAGTCGAAATAGTTTTTCATATAGTCCCGGTTCGTATAAAGGACCGGTATGTATCCGGCTTTCACAACCTCCTGCAGGAACGCTATGGCCATGTTCGTGGCAAGCTCCTTTGTGATCCGGATTCCCTTCGTGGATGCATAGCGTACAGAATCATATTCAAAGTCAAAAGCGATGGGGCACTTTTTGAAGTATTTCCCCACGTTTGCAATGGCATACTGTGCTTCCTTCATTGCCATGTCCACGGTGTAGCCGTAAGAGAACCAGTAGATAGCTGTTGAGATGAGCAGGTTGACGCATGCCATGATATTTGTCACGAACTTCTTGTCCACGTTATTTTTGCCGTAGCCGGCGCGCAGGATGACCCTGCTGTATCCTGCGTCGCGCATACCCTTGAAGTTTACGGCTCCCTGGTACTCAGAGATATCGGGAGCCTGGAAAAGAATTTTCTTGCTCATTTTAAGTCCTCCCTATTATTCTTATCTTTCTTTCCATCCAGATTAAGCAGATTCCGAAGCATCTCATACAATCCTGTGGATGCGAGACCGCTGATCATACCTCCAAGAATAACCTGCTCGTTGATACCGCTCTGCAGGTTGACCAGAATAGCTATGATGGTTCCCATGCACAGCGCCGTAAGCGGTATGAATCTGTTCGGGAATTTGTCAAAGGCAGTCTTCAGAACATAGCCTGTCAGAAGACAAATACCTAAGATGATAGGGTCAATAAATTCCATTAAAAATGATAAGTCCATAGTTTTAATCCTCCTTTTTTTCTTGCGGCTCTGTCGGTAGAGCCATTAACGCGTTGTACAGATTTGTTCCCACGCCGTTACCTTTCAGCGCGTGGTACTGTTGGTATTCGTCCTCAAGGCTTTGCTTGACGTAGATTGGGCAATATTCAAGCTCGTCATGGTACTTATTGTAGAGACGTATTAAATCCGCCCTCAGAAGTGCCCTAATCCCCTTTCTTGTGGCAACAATCTGGCGGTACATGTAACCAAGTGCCGCAACCAATGTCGTAAGGATTTGCCAGTTATCCTTGATAAACTCGACCATAGGCATCAGTCCTCTCTTTCTATTTTATTGCAAGAGCCGGTACCTCATTACGAGGTATCCGGCTCTGTGGCTCTGTTCGTGTTAAATTAAGACTCTTCCTGCACTTCCGTAAGTGTGTAGGTAATCTTCATTGTCTTGTCTGCCGTCTTTGTGACAGGGGATGACAGGTTGTTGATGGTGGCAAGGTACTGGGGAATCAAGGATAAATTTGCATTAGCATAATATCCATAAGAACTATATCTTGCAAAATGGTATAAATATGGTCCTATTACTGCTCCTCCAAATTTGTTATACAGATTTCCTTTGACATCTGAGCTGTCCGTCGCATGAATCTTGTCATCAGTTATGTAAAACCCCTGACCAAGAATAACACCTGATGGTAACGAAATAATTATACTTTTTGGTTTAGCATTGTTAACATCAAGATTATTAATCACAAAATCTGCCATGATTTGCGTCACATCAGCCACATTTGACAGATTTATCTTATATACACTTTTACGGTCATAGGATACCCAGAATAAATATCCGTTGCTATAGGCAACAGCTTCTTTTGAGATTATCAGCTGTGCCGCAATAGTCCAGACGCCTTCCGTATATGCTCCCGTTGAAGTATCAATTTTTATCCAGTACACCTCTGCGTTTCCCGAAGCATTTCCGGCATTAGACACTGCCAATATTTCGGTATCCGATACCGCTACATTGAATCTGGTTTTGTTATGCTTATAAAAAGCTGTTTCCTGATAGTCCAATACTTCATCAAATATCTCATCAGCCATGTATAGCTTAATAAATTTTGACTTATCATTCCCTCCAACCCCATTTAACGGTGTTACCTTTTCCCTGTAAAGCTTTCCCTTTTCAAAATTATTTGAATATGCATATCCTGTGCTTCGGTTAATCAGTATCGTATACAGGGATGTGTCATACAGGCTGTCTTCACTTTCTTTTTTTGAAATCTGTCTGCTAGCAAGTATATCTTTCAGTCTTCCATCACTGCTGATGTCTTCGCAACCGTACCAGTTGTAACCTGCCTGTGGATGCGTGAGGCATATGCTGGCAATCTGTCCGTTCCCTTGTGCTGTGTTAAAATCCCACACATACTTGTATCCTGTCTTTTCTCCCGCGTCATTCAGAACCGGTCCGCTTTCATTTACATTGATACTGCCTCTTCTTGTGTCTGAACCTGTATTTGCCACGTTTGAGGCAAACCCAACCGGGTCAAGATTGTATGGCGCCCAGTACTTCGCAGGATTCTCCTCCAGCTGCTCCGGAAACAGTACCACACCTCCCAGCAGGTTCTCATATATCGGATACATGTACTGTGCCATATTGTAAACCCTGTCAGCCATCCATGCAGACGAACAATTTATGACATCGCTGAGTGCGTTTGTTACCATGTTTGTGTCTCTGTATACTTCCTTTTCCCCTGTCCTGACGTCCGTCAGTTCAATTAATGATTCCCCTTTTAACATGCTGTCTCCTCCATTATTTATTGATGTAATCCACTACAAAGGATTCCAGTGTGCTTTCCAACCCCGGCAGAGTGGCACGTATCATGAAATGTCCTGTGGTTGCCACCTCAGCCCATTTGTCAGTCGGTACCGCCATGATGGTTTCCGACGTCATTCCAGAGGTGTCTTCTGATAAGGTAGCCCACTCTGAGCCTGTATAATATTTCCACGTCTCTCCACTGTCGAAGCTTACCGATAACATCACATCGTCACTCGCTACAGTTATCACCTTTTCGATTCCCAGGATTGAGGAATCTGTCATATCATAGTCAGTACTGTACAGTGTCTGCGGATACGGTGTGGCATTGATGGCAGCTGCAATGTGCGGTTGTTCTTCGTCAGACCATGCAAGCAGCTTTGTATTGTCAAGTGATAACAACTGCTCTTGTGTAGGTATCACAGACGTACCGTATGTGCGAAATACCTCTGCTGTTACTTCCTCTACTCCCTCAATCACTTCCATACCACTGTCAGTTATTTTGTATAACGTTCCATCCTGAGACTGTAAAAGAAATAAATATGTCATGAAATCACCACACTTTCCACGCTCTGGTACACATCCGTCACTATCTCAACGGAGCTCATATATCCTTCGTCAATCTCTTCCTCCACAGATTCAACCACATACTCTGTCCTAAGCTTCGTCACGTCGTCTACAGTCTCAGTGTAATCCGTTCCGGCAAACTCAACTGTCTGCTGTGTTATGACCGTGTCAAATCCTATGTTTTCATTAAATCCACGCAGCACCAGAGGATCCAGCTGTATCCTGCTGATAGCCTGTGTGACTATGCTGCCAATGGGAACCTGAGTTTCTGCGGTCGCATGTTCGACGAGGGTGCGGATTCCCAGAGGTACCAGCTGCAGCCGGTTCATTTCCTCAAGGATTGTGATGGTGCCGTCCCACTCCTTGACGCCGGACAGTCCCTGCGCATACAGCACCGCTTTGATTGCCTGCTTTGCGATGGTGGCGCCGGGAGCGGAGGTGTCCGCCGCCTGCTCCGTGTAAGTTCCTGTGCTGATATAGTCCAGGATGGAGGATATTTTTGCGGAGTGCTGCCT
>JBJENR010000039.1:0-20937 GCA_051880315.1 Acetatifactor sp. | reverse complement strand
TAGGACTCATAATTCTCTAGGGGATACGGAGTTTGATACGATGGATTGTACCAATGGGACACCTGCAGAGATTGCGAGGAAAGTGCTGGAATGGTTAAAGAAATGAGTGTTTTAAAGCGTGCTTTTGATACAACGGCGGTCTGTATATCAGGCTGCCGTAAATTATTTTTGCATAAAAATAAAATTTAGTGAACCTTTTTCAATTCTACGCGACTATAGGATGAAGCTTCAAAACAGGTATAAATTTTATCTGTGATAGTAAAACGGCATTGGAGAACCTTTAATGGAAACAGAAGAAATGATGGTACAAGCTGATTATTTGATGCATATAGCCATAAGCAAATGTGATTCATTGGAAGATGCGCAGGATCTTGTACAGAATACATTATTGGATGGATTACATGCTATAAATAAAGGCACTGAAATTAATAGTGCTAAAAATTGGCTGTGCACAGTACTTAACAGAAAATATTATGACCTGTTACGTGAAAAATATCGTAAACCACTAGAGTTTTATGGTATGGATTTTGATTTCGCGATGGAGGAAGATAACAATCAGGCATCAGATGCGGATGAAGATGGATTGACGGAAGAAGAAAATCTCAGACGTTCCGTTGCGAGACTGACAAAGCTTTATCGTGAAGTCATTGTAAGGCATTATTTTCATGGACAGGAAGTAAAGAAAATCGCGGAAGAGTTATCGTTGCCGGAGAATACGATTAAAAGTCGTCTTAGACTTGGCAGGGATAAAATGAGAAAGGATTTAACTATGGAAAAATATGAAAAGCAGAGTTTTGAACCTGAGGATTTATGGATTTCAACCAGTGGATACACTGGATTGGATGATCAGCCACACTCGTTGGTGAACAATGATAAAATCACAATGAATTTATTGATTTTGTCATATGAAAAGCCTGTTACGATACCGGAACTTGCAGATGCCATTGGAATTCCAGCAGCATATATTGAACCTGTTGTGGAGCGTCTGGTAGAGGGTGAATTGATGAAGCAGGTTGGGGACAGGGTATTTACAGATTTTATTATTTACACAGAAAAGGACTCGCTAAACACATTTGACTTACAAAAGAAAATGGCGAGTAAGCTGTGTGGAGAAATCTGGAAGTATGTTGAAGAAGGATTAAGTGAATTAAGAACATCAGTTTATTATAAAAAACAAAATTTATCACAGGCTATGAAGCTGGAGGGATATTTTGTCCTACATTCTGTATATAGGGCTGTGATAAGAGTTAGAGATGAGGTTGCCGGAAACGGTTCTGAGTATGATTATCCGGATAGAAAAGATGGTGGCAGATGGTATGCCATGGGAACTCGTTATCCTGCAAATTATGATTATGACAAGAGTCCTCAGAATAAATATGGAATTAGCGGTGAGGCAGGTGGAAACTATGAGCACCTGCTTGGAGCACGTATGATTGGTTTGTATGATTATGATACGAAAGCTTTAGGAAAAACACATTCTGCTTATCATTGTGTTGGAAACTGGAGTGACGCAAGAGAGGCAGTAATGAAATTCTTATATGCGGTATATTGTGACAACGAAAGCTTTTTGTCAGGTATATCTCAAAAACTTCTTGCAAATATTGATACATTTATTGAATTGGACTTTGTGGAAAGATCAGCAGATAGAAGACTAATCTTAAATGTTCCGGTACTTAGCATGGTTGAAAAAAGACAGTTCTATGAACTGATGGGAGCATATACTGACAAACTGTGTACTGTATTTCATGATCAGTTTATTACTATGATTAAAAATCCTGTGGCAGTTCCGAAACAGATACAGGCAGATGTCCCAGATTTCCTGCGATACATCAATACTTGTTGCTACTTCCCAAGTGCCTTGATTTATGAGGCGAGGGAACGAGGTCTTTTCTTGAAGGACTACGAAAAACCGGTTCCTCCGGTGATAATGTTCGTTGATGTGGAAGAATAGAAATGTCATGTTGCCTATGACTGTAAGGTTTTTATTCACCTTGTTTGTATCTTTTGCGAAGGGTGCACCAAAAAGATTATTATGTCTATATACTCAGTTTGGTTTGGTTTTACACAACTAATGAGTAATTGCTTTTTTAGATATTTGTAGTATAATCTTATTAGAAGCTTCAAAATATAAGAAAAGCAAAGGAAAAAATATGATTAGTTTAAGCGAAAATATTAAAAGATATAGACTAATGAGGCAAATGACGCAGACGCAGCTGGCAGCGGTATTTAATGTGTCAGAGCAGGCGGTAAGCCGATGGGAGAACGGAAATACTTATCCGGATATTACGTTACTACCGGCAATTGCCGATTATTTTGGGTTATCAATAGATGAGCTGATGGGCATGGAAACTTACAAGGACGAGAAGACGATTGATAGTATCCTTCATACTGTTAAGGAGAATGAACGGAAAGGACTGATCACCGAAAATGTTGCATTGCTTTTGGACGCTGCACAGAAATATCCTACGAACTACACTATACTGCTATATCTTGCCGGTCAGCTGAATTTTGAATATTGCACAGATGAAAAGAAAAGTAAGGCGAATCACGAAAAGGTTATTCATATTGTTAATCGCATTGAAAATGAATGCAAAGACAGAATGATATGCAATTATGCTATCAATGAGAAAATCATTGCACTCAGAGAACTCGGCAGAATAGGGGAAGCAGTAAAAATTGCAGAAGAACAGTCAAATATCTGGAACTCCAGTAACTTTAGATTGTTAGAATT
The DNA here is from genome assembly GCA_051880315.1 of Acetatifactor sp. Classification (GTDB taxonomy): domain Bacteria; phylum Bacillota; class Clostridia; order Lachnospirales; family Lachnospiraceae; genus Acetatifactor. The sequence goes on along the minus strand of JBJENR010000039.1, from coordinate 18,206 downwards.
ATTCCAGGGAGATGACTTGTACGCCCACTGTAGAAATACCGAAATGCAATTGACACAGATGATGTACTGGACGATACTCAAATATGCTGATCTAGGATTTGAAAATGAAAGTTTTACAATCAGGGATCGTATCAATATATCTCGGAAGGCTCTGGATATTTTGGATGTGGTATATGAAGGCAACTATGGTGTTGAGAGCAGGCTTGTTTCGCAGATGAACAGATACATTGCAGCAATGGAAGTATTAGAAGGAAATATTGATTCCACGCTTGATTATCTTGAAAAAGCAGCCGAGTATGCTGTTATTTATGATTCACTTACGGAAACAATAAATATGACTTCTACGCTTCTTAAAGGAACTGTTATTGAATCTAATAATATCTTTAAGAATTTTAGTTGGACCGAGTGTACAGAGCTTAATGAAAAACTTAAACATGAACGATATGATATTGTGAGAGAAACAGAACGCTTTAAGAACATCATCAAGCAAATTGAGGAGTACGTGAGTGTAGCAAAAGAGAATTGATTGGGCAGACTAGAAAAGAGTATTTTTTTGTAAAGGCACATTTTACCGGCAATGGTAGGTATAATGTGCCTTTTGTATGTTTACTTCCCTTTCCCTCTGCCATTACCTTTCGGTGTTTTAAAAGCATCTGAATACCGTTGCAGGATATCCGTAAATGTCTTAAATTCATCTTATAGCTGAAAACGGAGATGCACGCAAGGAACAGATTGCTTTTGCACAAAGCTATTTTGCGGTTCAGACTAGAAAACAGGAATTGATTGAAGAAACAAATTGTGCTGACGATGCCGAGATAATACGAGAGTATGATTTTGAAAGAATAAAGATGTTAATGGAAAGTAACTTCGGGTGAGTCCGAGTATCTGAGGCTTATGCGAAGAGATTTCCGGAGCGGTTTCTGGAAGCGGCATAAGGATTACCGGTATCCTGCGAGAGTGGGATGTGATACATACGAAAGAGCGTTCAAATGTAGAAAGAATGAAAGTTTACCACTGACCGATAGGTGGTATAAAAATGGTCGGGTTGAAAGTTTACCGCTGACCAATACGCGGTATAGAAATGGTTGGGTTGAAAGTGTAGTCCTCCACCGGTAACGGTGGAGATTTTTTATTACACACATAAAAGGCACTCATACAAGTGAGCACCTTTTTTGCCTTTATGACAATTGCTATTTACAATGTATATGTACTAATTTTGATTGTCGGGTTTATAGTTTTTTGCCGCATCCTCTAATAGTTTAAATCACAAGATGCATTAACAAGTGCAGAATCGGTACCAGAAATAACTCCATTATATGTTTCTTCAGCCATTTGCTTTATGTCGTCTGTGATGGAGTTGCAGAAAACCCATTGTCTACGAAGAAATTCTTTGCGCCCAGGAGTTTCTTTGTTGAAATCACGTTTGGATATATAGCAATCATCTACAGGAAACATATAGTTAAAGCGTAGAGAACCTTTTACCTGATTAAAAGTATCGTCTTAAAAACGGATTAGTAAATTATTCGGTTGTTTTTTCTTGTAAGAAGATACAGGCACGTAATATTTATATCCATTCATTTCTAAAACAACGCCACAAACCATTTTGCGTTCATTTTCATATTCCACATCAGGAACACGGGTAAAACCACGTTTAGCTTGTTCGGTTGCTTTGAGGTATTTTACATAATCTGCATCTACATCATAAAAAATAGATCCATATTGCTTCTCCTAAAAAAGTAATGAGTAAGGAAGGATATCCTTACTCATTCATCATAATTCGCCCTTTATGGTGGCGGAACACCAATCATAATTCACCTTTAAGGTAGTGGGACACCTAAGAAGATACTCTTCTTACTTACATACTATGCTATTTATCCTTTTTTTGTCAAGGATAATTCAGCAATCAATAAGAAAATTTCTTCCTCAATTAGTGTACCACAATCTGTGAAAAATATTCAATAAATTTATCGAAATATGCAATAATTGCCTGAATTAAAAATTATCTGTATAAGGATTGAAAAAATGATTGAGAAACAGTTGGAACAGCAGTATAATCTTATACTGAATTTTGTTGGGACAATAGAAGAGGCTGTGAAAACAGTAGTATTGATTGGAGGAGGTTTACATGGAAATTTCAAAAAGCGATTGGAAATTATTCAGAGCACGCATTGCTGAATGGCAGGACAATTATATGGAACGCTTAGTGAAAGAATATATTGATATGTTGAATGGAACCGAAAACGCTTCAGATAAGTTCTGGAAACTGGAAGAGCGAATAAAGAAGGATAAGAAACATCCTGGAATAATGCTTGAATTAAGCAAAGGAAATATGATTTTCGATATTGTGTCACTGATTAATAGTGGTGTGATAACAACTGCTGATTTGGAAGGTTTTAGTGATGAATTAAGAGAAAGTGTTGATTTTCTTTTGCATAGGTAAAAGGTGCGCGTACGCATATATGAACTGCAGGTGATATTTATGAATATAGAAGCATATGATGCAGAGTCTTTGAGAAAGCTTGTCAGACTTCTCGAATATGAGAACAGATTGCTAAAAATGTATGGAATGGCTGTAAAAAATCTTGACTTTTGATGGATCAGATGCTACTATTCTCCATATAAATTATAGAAAACAGAGGAAAATTTATGTTAAGCGTGATGGGTGAATAACCCATATCATCATTAAATGTGATATGTAAAGTTGCAGATTTGTGCAGTGCAACTTTAGTGGTATGAATTTAGTTAACAGAATAGTTGTGTTAGCTTTATTTTTGTTACGCTTAATATAAATGGTTATTTAAAGTTTCGGCTAGGGTTCTGAGTATAGGGCTTAGAATAGTAGCATCATTTTGTATATTTATTTTTGTATATATAACCATGATATCTTAGGCGTAAGGTATCATGGTTTTTTTATGCACTTTTTGATCACCAAAAGACTGAAAAAAGTAATCGAAAGGAGCGCTTAACAAAGATGATTGAAGTAAAAGTGAAGGCATGGTTAATGCAAGCGCCATGATATGGGACGAAAGTATACGACTGAAACGATTGAGTACGTAGAAAATGATTAATAGAAATGGAGGATTTAAGACATGAAGAATATAGAAAACTATAGAAAGTATTTTACAAAAGAATATTTAATGGGACCTAATTCATTTCGTTTGTTGGATGAAATGATTGCAAGAAAGCCAGAAGGGGCAATGTTTGATAGAACACTGGATTTAGGATGCGGTAATGCATTAACATCAATATTCATAGCAAATGAAACGGATGCTAAGCGTGTGTATGCATTTGATTTATGGGTACCTGCATCAGAAAATTATGAAAGGATTAAGCAAAATAGTTTGGAGGAAAGAATAGTACCGATTCATGGAGATGCAATGGATATGCCTTTTGCTCATGATTATTTTGATGCTATTGTAAGTGTGGATTCTTATCATTATTTTGGATGTAAAGAAGGCATTTTTGCAGACAAGATCTTACCATTTGCAAAAAAGAACAGTTACATCATGATAGCAATCCCGGGGATCAAGCAGGAGCCTGAGGGGGCTATGAAGGAACTGTTTTCTGAATGGGCAGAAGGAGATGATGCCGAATTATTTAGGACAATCGATTGGTGGGAGAAATTATTAAAGCAAGAATGTGGTGATCAGTGTGAGATAGTCCTTAAAGAAGCAAACTGCTTTGATGTGGCTTGGAAAGAGTGGTTTGAATCAGGCCATGAATTTGGTGCGAGATAAAGAGTATTTGGACAAAGGGCTGTATGATTTATTAAACTTTATACTCATCTATGTAAAGAAAAAATGATTATGCTTTATAAACCAGATAATTTTGGAGGTAACATACATGATAAATGAATTGATTATAAGAAAAGAAAATCCAGAAGATTATAAGAAAACAGAGCTAATGACAATGCGTAGTTTTTGGAATAAATTTGGACCAGGATGCTCAGAACATAACATGATACGTATTATCAGAGCTTCCGCAGATTATCTTCCAGAGATAAGTAGAATAGCTGAATACAATGGTAAAATTGTTGGTGCAGTTTATTATACAAAGGCATGGATTGTTGATGGAGAGAATAAAAACGAAGTAGCCATGTTAGGACCACTTGCTGTAGAACCAACTTTTGAGGGAAATGGTATAGGCGGTGCACTTTTGCGTGAGACAACCGAGCTTGCAAAAAAGGCTGGCGTGAATGGAATTATTCTTGCTGGAGAATCGGGATATTACCCTAAATATGGATTCAAGAAGTGTGAACTATATGGAATCACAGATGGAGATGGAAATTGCTATGATGCATATATGTGTTACCCAATAAGCGAAGAATTTGATTCGATGAGTGGACATTTTGTCGAAAGCGCGGATTTTGAAAAGATAGAGGATCCAGCATTGCTTGAGGCAATTGAAAAAGAATTTCCTTTATATCGTAAAGTAAAAGTTCAGGACGGATTCATGCAGATTAACAATCAGCACCTCGGAGTGGTTGAAACTGTTCATGATGATATTTATCAAGTTAGATACTGGGATTTACTTATAACAGCAAGATTATCAGAGGGATTATATGAAAAGCCTTCTGTTAGAAGTGATGTTTTATTTTATTGGAATCATAAAGGTGATTCGTGCATTACAAAAGTGTTTAAAAATATGTTGGATGAGTAAATTTTAATATTTTACAATTAGATCAAACCAGATAAGCAAAAAATTGATTGACATATGTGTGTTGTTGTAGTAATCTAAACCCAATATTTTTGAAAGGAAAACTCTTAGGATGAGTAGATTTGTAACCAAATCTTCATACGTCAACATGGAAGTCAAACATGTGCATTACACGCTTGGTTTTATTGGTGTGTGCAAATATATTGGTTACAGAGAAGAATAGAATTTCAGAATATATAGGATATATGTATATGATGACCACTTATCTTTTCTGGGTAAGTGGTTTTTATTCTAAAATGAAGGAGATGAATAATATGTAAAAAGATTTGGTGTTTGTAAGACCATCAGAAGAATATTTTTCCGAACTGAAGGCTTACAAAAAAGAATTTATTGACAGGGGAGATTCAATGGATGGGTGTGGACCGCTCAGAAGATATGATGATATGCAAGAGTAGAAAAACGATTCTTAATAATGGAGAGTGCCATGATGGAAATAGTATATAAAAGACTGACAGAGGATGAACTGGATGTTTTTATCAATACGAGGATTCATCAGCTTCGCGAGGAAGGGGCTAAGGAAGATATTGATTTAGTACCTGCATTGCGGGATTATTATAAGCGTCATATGGCAGACGGAACTTTTGTATCCTGGCTTGCTTATGATGGAGAAAAGATTATAGGAACGAGTGGAATGTCTTTTGTAGAGAAGCCACCATATTTTGGATGCCCAAGTGGAAGGATAGGATTATTGTCCAGCATGTTTACAAATCCTGAATACAGAAGAAAAGGTATTGCAAAGGAATTGTTATCCCGTGTTGTAAAGGATGCTGAAGAGTATGGCTGTGGGACGGTACAGATAACAGCTTCCGATATGGGTGTAAAGCTATATACAGACTTTGGTTTTGTACATAATAATAATTTTATGCAGTACAGACTTTAGACGTAAGGGAAAGCGGAAAGGAATACATATGGTGGGAAAACGAATAGTACTATGTATGACAGTGATTACTCTGGCAATGCTTGTCTTGGCAGGCTGTGATAAGAAGAATTCTGATTTGGATACAAAAGAAAATGAACACATAGAATTGACGGATGAAATGGATTGGTATTCCTATGACCCGGACAATCTTTTTGGCATTTCGGCAACCGTGGTTGATGAGCATACGGTTACCTATGTATTTGACAGGGAGAAGTGTTTATTTACGGCAGAAGATGTCGCCAATGCTTACAAAGAAGGTAACATAGAGGGCTGCAAAGGGGGCGGAGCACCTCGCTATACTCCGGAAGAGGTAAGTTACAGTGAGGATGATGAGAATGTTTATTTGTCCATGACATATCCCGGGAAGCAGGATATGTCCAATGTGAATGGATTTTGGTTTTATATTTCAGAGGATGAATACTTACGATGTGGCTATACCAAATCAACAATGTATATCGACCATATAATTATTACGGAACGTCATAATGCAGGGGAAGACGGATATCAATGGAATGTCAGATCGGGAAATGACTGGACACAAAGCTGGAACTTAAACGACAGCGGTTCGTGGAGTGAGCCACGCGATAGGCATTATTATTGGAATGATATGCCACTCGAATAAGAAGCGGGGAACAGAGCGGTCAGGCTTTGGTTGAATGACCCGCCCCAAATGGTGCATCGTTGTGTACTTGTATTCAAGTTATCACAATCTGGTCGAAATGTAGCAGTCCTCGCTTCAGAGAATGCAAGATTTTGGTGTTAATCTTATCTGTGCAGAAGATGGTATCGATAGTTCCAAGGACGCAGGCAGAAAGCAAATCAGTTTTAGCAATGGGCGCGTTAAATAACAGGAGATTCATGGCATGGGTTTACTTAATAAGAAAATAAACAGTATGGAGCCATTAACAGTAAATAATTCTGTTTTTGGCAAAGTAAGAAATTTTAGAAACTGGTTCTCTGTTTAAATGTAGTATTGAGAGATTTCAGAAACAGATTGAGCAGAATTTGCAGGATTTATTTGGTGATTAGTCCATCGAAGAACTGGAAGAACGCATTACAATTCAAGGCTTTTATTTCTCGAAAGAGGGAAGAATTGGAGTAGCACTTTCCGCGGATTTTGATAATGAGTATCTAGAAGAACATGAAATAGGTCCAGATAATAATTTTGGCTGTTCAATTCATCCGGAATATATCATGCTACCATCAAACGAAGAATTCCTAGTTTTTTTGAATGATATTTGTTCTAATAGAAGAGGCTCGGCAAAAAGTGACGCACCTATATAAATATCAGGTGTTTTAGTCCTTCGCCGATAATGGTGGAGGTTTTTTACGGTTGTTAACCATGTCAAAGGCACCCACAAGAGTGAATGCCTTTATTGCTCTTACGGCGAAAATGCTTAACTGCTTATATAATTTACTTTAGAGCATCTCATAAATTACGATTCTGTGTTGTATTTGTCTTTAATAGGTAGATGGCGTCCTCAAATTCTTCCACAGCCTGACAGCCGGCTTCGGTTACCTGATAACGACCGGTACCGGAGCTGGAAAACCAGCCGTAGTGGTTGTTATAGAGGATGGGAGTGGTCTTGGTTACGCCGGATAAAGCACGAATCTCTCTGGTAGAAGCTTCTCCGCCAAGCTCCAAAAGTGCATCCAAAACAAGGAGGGCTTCCTCCCGATAGCTGGTAATCAACTTTGTGCCGTGAACACCGCCGGTATTGCATTTACTCTTGCGCTTCTGAAATTCTGCGGAAAGGGCCTTTTTCTTATTCTTGTTGCGTTGCTGGTAACTGGATAACTCACTTACCACAGGCTCACTGACGATTTCGATGCTTTTGCTTCTCTTGGACACCACAATCAGTCCGATGCCCAGTCGCTTCAGGATATAGAGCTTGTCCTGAAAGGAGCGGCTATGCAGATCCTTTGGCTTGAAAATGCCGATATACACATAGTCGGTGAGCTTCTGCCTAAGGGCGGCCTGCTGTACAGATTTAAAATCCAGAGTCTGCTTTAATTCTACGGCAATGCTTTCGTTCTTTTTTTCCATGTAAAGGTCGATATCCTGTACCTCCCCGTCACAGGTATAGCCATAGGCTTCAAAATAAGTTTTGATAGGTTGAAACAAATCTTTTTCCATAGACACCGGCCTTCTCTCTGTAGGATTTCCTTTATTTTAGACCATACGGGATTCATTTTCAAGAGCTCCCGCAATGTGTATCTGAAAGCGTACAGCCTGTCCAGCGCACCGCATACTCAGGTGCTTTGAACATTTACGCTTTTCTTTCATATTGCTGGCGGAGAGCTATCACATGTGTTAAAATACACAGTGAGAGGGTGAGTGCGATATGAGTGAAAGGTTAACGGTTCTATATGGAGAAAGGCAAATCTGTGCCCTTGAGCTGACGGATTCCAAGGGGCAGTATGATGAAGAAATGCGACGAATCCTGCGACTTGCCAGTCAGGAGGGAGAACTTATCTGTCCGGATTGCAGGCAGCGAATGATTCTCTGTGCCGGCGCGGTGGTGCCGCCTTATTTTCGCCATTATGAATTACAGAATTGTGAGTACAGCATGACCCTTCAAACCAGGGCAGGGAAGAGAACCTATCTCTGCAGGCAGGCATTATATCAATTTGTGAAGGATTCCGGTTTCCCAAATCCGGTGCAGGAAGAAAAGAGTGGCGGAGGTCTTTCGCCGGTATTGTTTGATACCGGGGCCGGTAAAGCAGGTTATGTATATTTAGATGGAAAAACCCGCAATTATCGGGAGCTGCTTGAAGGCTACCGGTCTTATAGAGAGCAGGGGATTCGATTGTTTTTCTTCCTGAACATCAGGTTTAGGAGCAAGGCGCAGAATATCACCAGTGACGAGGCGGAATGTGCCAGGCTGAACGGTGGTGAAATATATTATCTGGATGAGGAGCAAAAGCGGGTGACCATCCGCCGGAAATATACGGACGAATCAGGGAATCGCAGGGATTTCGAGGCTGTCTATGATTTGAAGGAGCTTTGCCCGGAATCGGACGGAAAGATAACCGGGAGGTTTTTGGAGCAGTTTTGCATGCTTCGAAAAGAAGAAAAAAAGAAGGTATGGAAGGTACTTCGAGTCCCGGCAGAAGACGGACTGGATGAAGTATATGAGGATTTTGATTTTATCCTAATGGATGCCCTGGAAGAAATCTGGGTTCTGCCGTTTTTTGCTTTTCAGACCGGAGAAGTGCAAAGACACCGTACCAACAGGCTTTCATTTTTGGAATCTCAAAACGAGGAGCTTCGAAGGATGGAGGAAGAGAAACGGGAGGATTATGCTCAAAGTCTGGTCAGCTATATTTTAAAGAAGCGTAATTCCTGGGAATTTGAAGCGATTCCATAAGATTGCCGTTTGACGGAAAGGCCAAAACCGTAGAAATTTTTGATATTATCTATTCATTTTCTGTAATCTCTGATAAAATACTGGATAGTGCCAACCACGCGGCACGGATAGAGATTACTGAGAAAGGCGAGGCAAAAAGCAGATGCTGGAGTGTTTTTACCCCGATTATACCAGGGAAAGTGCATATGACATCGAGTATGAGGAGTTATATCAAAGAGGTTATAGAGGAATCATTTTTGATATAGATAATACATTGGTACCTCATGGCGCAATGGCGGATAAGAGGGCTGTCGCCCTGTTTGCGCGTCTTCGTTCCATGGGCTATCAGACCCTCCTCTTGTCAAACAACAAGGAGCCCCGGGTAAAGCCCTTTAGCGATGAGGTGGGGGCTGCCTATATTTTTAAGGCAGGGAAACCCGGTAAGGAAGGCTATGAAAAAGCCATGGCTCTTATGGGGACAACGACAGGGAATACCCTGTTTGTGGGAGACCAGCTTTTTACGGATGTATGGGGAGCCAAAAGGGCAGGAATTACATCCTATCTCGTGAATCCCATTCACCCAAAGGAAGAGATTCAGATTGTTCTGAAGCGCAGACTGGAACGGATTGTATTGTTCTTCTACAGAAGAAAGTGTAAAAGACAGGAAAACGGAGACAATTAATATGGAAATCAATGGCTATACGCGCATTTGCGGAGTGATGGGGAATCCGGTGGAGCACACCATGTCCCCGGCAATACACAATACCTTGGCATCGTTGACAGGGGAGAATCTGGTTTATGTTCCCTTCCATGTGCCCGCAGGTCAGGTAAAGGAGGCAATGGAAGGGACTTATGCCTTGAATCTTCTGGGATGCAATGTCACCATACCCTACAAGAGCGAGGTGATTCCTTACCTGAAGGAGATTGACGGACTGGCTGAAAGGATTGGGGCGGTCAACACCTTAGTACGACTGGAGGATGGGTTTAAGGGCTATAATACGGATATGCCCGGCCTGTATCGCGCCATGTGCGAGGATGGTGTGAAGCTGGAAGGGGAAGAGGTGTTGATTCTCGGGGCAGGCGGCGTGGCAAGAGCAGTAGCCATGCTGTTGGCGGAAAAGAAAACAGGGCATGTCATTATCATGAACCGCACCCCGGAAAAGGCGGAAAGGATAGCAGAGGAAGTAAATCGTATGACAGGTTCCGGGCTTGTGGAGGCTATGGCGCTTGCGGATTTCGGGAAGCTGCCGGAAGGGAAGTCCTATCTGTGTATTCAGGCCACAAATGTGGGAATGTATCCCCGGACGGAGGAGGCTGTGATTGAAGAGGACGCCTTTTACCGGAAAATACATACCGGCTATGATCTGATTTTTAACCCTGCCGAAACAAAGTTTATGAAGCTGACAAAGAAGGCCGGAGGAAGGGCCTTTAACGGCTTAAAAATGCTGCTGTGGCAGGGCGTGATTGCTTATGAACTCTGGACAGGCAGGGAGATAACTGAGGAGCAGGCAGCATTGGCATTTCAGGCAATGAGGAAAGCAATGAAGCCGGAGTGACTCCTTTGACGGGACAGGTAAGGGTAAATATACGGACGATGGCAGGAACAGCCATAGCGGCCTTCAGAGGCTGTGATACAAGAGGAGGAAGACATGAAGCGGGGAAGGAATATTGTGCTGATCGGCTTTATGGGAAGCGGCAAGACCACGGTAGGGCTGAAGCTTTCCTATAGGTTGCGAATGATGGTAGAGGATACCGATAAGCTGATAGAACGAAGGGAAGGCAGAACCATCAGCGAGATTTTTGCCGATGACGGAGAAGACTATTTCAGGGGACTGGAGACAAAACTGCTGGAGGAACTGGGCGGGAGAACGGCAGGAAGGATATACTCTGCAGGCGGAGGAACTCCCGTGAGAAGCGAGAATCGTGAACTGTTAAAGAAGTTGGGAAAGGTAGTTTATCTCAGGGTAAGGCCGGAAACGGTTTATGAGAGACTGAAAAATGACAACACCAGGCCACTTTTACAGTGCAACGACCCTCTGGGGCGCATCAGGGAGCTGATGGAAGAGCGGAAACAGGCTTATGAGAACTGTGCCGACATCATTCTGGACACCGATGAAATGAGCATGGAGGAAATTATCCAAAGAATTGCAGAGGAGATGGAAAAAATGAAGCTGCTGGTTATCAACGGACCCAATATCAATTTCCTGGGAATCAGGGAAAAGGCTGTGTACGGTACACAGGATTATCAGTATCTGCTGGGACTGATTCAACAGAAGGCAGAAGAGACGGGATGCGAGATTCCCGTTTTTCAGAGCAATCATGAAGGCGCAATTATTGACCGGATTCAGGAGGCTTACTTTGACGGTACAGAAGGAATTGTCATCAATCCTGGCGCCTATACCCATTACAGCTATGCCATTCGGGATGCCCTCGCCAGTATACCCATACCCAAGGTGGAAATTCACATATCGGATATTACCAAGAGAGAGGAATTCCGTAAAATCTCCGTGACTGCGCCGGTCTGTGACAGACAGATTTACGGTCAGGGTCTGGACGGATATCTGCAGGCAATCGATTTTTTGCTACAGGGCAGATAAGAGCATGAAGAAGTAACAGTGCAGCCCCGACATGACGAACAGTTACGAAAATAAGATAAAAATGAAAAAAACAGTTGAAATCGGAAAAGTTTTATATTAGAATTAGAAAGAATTATTTTGTGAACACGATTAGGAGGAATATAGTATGATTTCTGCAGGTGATTTCAGAAATGGTATTACCATTGAATTTGATAACAATGTATACCAGATTATTGAATTCCAGCATGTTAAGCCTGGAAAGGGTGCAGCGTTCGTTAGAACGAAGCTGAAGAACATCAAGAGTGGCGGTGTAGTGGAAAAGACCTTCCGCCCCACTGAAAAGTGCCCTCAGGCGCGTATTGATAGAAAAGATATGCAGTATCTGTACAATGATGGTGACCTTTATACCTTTATGGATATGGAGAGCTATGAGCAAATTGCTCTGAATCAGGAAACAGTAGGCGATGCATTGAAGTTTGTGAAGGAGAACGAGATGTGCAAGATTTGTTCTCACAATGGCAATGTATTCTCCGTAGAGCCTCCTCTGTTTGTTGAACTGGAAATCACTGAGACAGAACCCGGCTTCAAGGGTGATACCGCAACAGGTGCATCCAAGCCCGCTACCGTTGAGACCGGTGCACAGGTACAGGTTCCTCTGTTCGTAGAGCAGGGAGATGTGATTAAGATTGACACCAGAACCGGTGAATATCTGTCCCGTGCATAAGCAGACTGCATAATTTTCATACTGTCAGACTTGTAAGGCAATGATACAGAAATTGTATCGTTGCCTTTTTTGTGCTTGCGGATATAGCACTGCGTACCCGTAAGGCATCTGAAATCTCTTATTTTGATTGATATCTTATAACAAATTTAGCAAAGCAGTGCAGAAAGAGGAAAAGTATGGAAATTATGGAATTTTCACAAAAGATGCGTACCCGGGTGGAAAAGGAACTGGGAAATGATTATCAGGTTCAGATTCGGGAGGTGCAGAAGAATAACGGAGTGGTGTTGCACGGATTGATTATCATGGCAAAGTCGGGAAATGTAACTCCTACCATCTATCTGGAATCTTTTCATCAGGCTTATGAAAAGGGAAACACTTTTGGGGAGGTTTTGAGACAGGTTCTTGAGGTTTATTGGAAGGAATCGCCTGCAAAAAGCATTGACATGAATTTCTTCCGGGATTTTGACAAGGTGAAGGACAGGATCTGTTACAGGTTGATCTGTAGGGAAAAAAATGAGGAGCTTTTACGGAGCGTACCTTATGTAGAATTTCTGGATTTGGCAATCTGCTTTTTTTATGCATACAACGGGAAGGAACTTGGAGAAGGCTCTATTCTGATTCACAATTCCCACTGCGAGATGTGGAATGTGAAACTGGAGGAGCTGATGTGCCTTGCTGATATAAATACACCAAAGCTGTTTCCTGCATATTGCCGTGATATTTTGGATATTTTAAAGGAAATGGGAATGAAGACGGAGCAGCTTTCCAAACAGAAGATACCGTTAAGGGTACTGACAAACGACAGAAGGATTCAGGGAGCTGCGTGCGTACTTTATCCGGGAATGCTGGAGAAAATTTCAGAAGCATCACAGAAGAATCTTTTTATACTACCCAGCTCGGTTCATGAAGTCATCCTTCTGGAGGAAACGGGAGAGGAAGAACCGGCGGAGCTTAGAAGAATGATTTCTGAGGTGAATCACACCCAGGTCGCAGTGGAGGAGGTACTGTCTGATAATCTGTATTATTATGACAGACAGCAGAAGTCCTTAAGGATAATTTTATAAAAAACATATTAAATTCCTAATAATATGTAGACACAGTCTTTTTTTTGTGCTATTATAGTCGAGGTGATGTAATAAATTTGTAACAATTATCCGCATCCGTAGTCTAATGGATAGAACGAAGGCCTCCGACGCCTTTAATGCAGGTTCGATTCCTGTCGGATGCATTTTACATCACCTCGTACTTTTTTTACAGCATGGAGAGGTATGCTTGATGAGCAGGGAATTTATGAATCATATCAGGGATAAGATGGTAAAGCATTGTAAAGTAGTATTCCCGACCCTGGTAGTTGCAGTAGTTGCTCTGACCGTTGTGGTGGCATTGAATGCAATTAGAGCCAAGGCTGAGACGGAAGAGATGCTGGCAGAGAGTTCCTGTGCGTCAGAGAGCTCGGAGACACCGGAGTCTATGGCTGCGGTAGCGGAGCCTATGGCGGCCAGTGAAGACGCGGAAGTGCGCGCCCTGATTGAAGCCTATATCACAGCGGAGGGCGTAGGGGATGTGGCAGCCATTTCTTCTATTTCTGACGAGCTTCCCCTTACGGAGTCAATCAAAATTGAAGAGATAGCCAAATACAAGAACAACAATACTTTGCTGGAGGTTTATACGAAAAAAGGCTACAAAGAGGGAACTTATATTGCCTTTGCATATTACACCAGCAGCTTCAGTAAATTTGACAATATTGCAGTGCCGGGCTACCAGGCCTTCTATCTCGACAGAAATGCCGAGGGGGAATTGTATATTAAGCTAAACAGTGACAGCTTTACAACAGAAGAGAATGAGTACATTCAGGCGGTAATCGGTCAGGTTGATGTAATTGAGTTTAGCAACCGCGTGAATGTGGAGTATGCAGAGGTCGGAGCGGCCAATCCCGAATTGTTTGAGTATATTGAAGCCTTAAAGGGACATGTCAATGAGCATGTGGGTGAAGTGTATGCGGCAATGTATGCGCCGGAAGACCCGGCTGAGGGCGGAGATGATGTGGCTGTGAATCCGGTAACGGAGCCTCAGGATCCGGAAGCAACTGCTCCTCAGTATGCTACAGCCCTTGAAACAGTCAACGTAAGAAATTCTGACAGTATTCAGGCAGACAAACTTGGTCAGGTGGTTGTAGGCGAAAGAATACAGGTTCAGGAAGTTCGGGTGAACGGTTGGACCAGGGTTCTTTATGAAGGTAAGGACGGCTATATTAAATCCGAGTACCTGAAGCTTGATGAGAGTGTTAGTGGCTTAGAGGTTATCGGTACGGCTACTGCAACGGATAATGTAAATATCAGGGCGGAGGCCAGCGCCTCTTCCCAGAGAATCGGCGGACTTGCCAACGGTTCCTCCCTGGAATTGCTGGCAGAAGAGAACGGTTGGTGTAAGGTGAATTTCAATGGTATAGTGGGATACATCAAGTCTGATTTTGTCAGAATAGACTATGTAGCCGGCCAATAAGAATAATAGGAGCTGTTGTTCCTGCAGACAATTTTGAGTTCGGAATAAAAGTTTAAAAAAAGGGAAGTCTTTTATGTGAAATAGAAGGCTTCTTTTTTTGTGCTCAAAAAGCAGAACAGGAGAATATTGATGACAGCTCAGGAAATTGCAATTTACAGGGAAATCCAAAAGAATGCAGACAATATAATTAAGGCCATAGATACGGTTTCTGACAAGGTCTACGACGATGCGCTATATATGCAGCTTACAAGGCAGTCACTGAAGTGTGCGGAAATGTACAATGAGGCTTCCAGAATGCTTTTGGAGGGCAAGGCTGATTATTTTAGAAGCGGAGCACTCAGTGACATTAAGCTGAAGACCGGACTCCAATATAATACCTTGCTCAATACCAGTACCAGCCATGTGGCAGAATTGTTAATCAAGGGATGCACGAATGAAATTCTGGATATGGAAAAGGCTTTGAAAAAAAATCCGGATGCCGGGAAGCATTGCTTATCCCTGGCTAAGCAGCTATTGGAGGTTCAGGAAAGCTATGTGAGCAGACTCAAACATTATTTATAGTATTTTTGTACAATTTCGATAAAAATTAGGTAAAAACTTTTATGGTTTAATTTGATAAAGTTTATTGTGAAATTGATAAAGAGGGTTTATAATGTATACATGTATTCATACATTATATAAGGAGGACACTTAAGATGTCATATGTTGATGAGGTTTATGATTTAGTAGTTGCAAAGAACCCTGCTCAGCCTGAGTTTCACCAGGCAGTGAAAGAGGTTTTGGAGTCTCTGCGTGTGGTAATTGAGGCCAATGAGGAGAAGTACCGCAAGGATGCTTTACTTGAGAGACTGGTTACTCCTGAGAGACAGATTCTGTTCCGCGTTCCCTGGGTGGATGATAAGGGACAGGTGCAGGTAAACAATGGTTTCCGTGTACAGTTCAATTCTGCTATCGGACCTTACAAGGGAGGATTAAGACTTCATCCCAGCGTAAACCTTGGCATTATTAAGTTCCTTGGTTTTGAGCAGATTTTCAAAAACTCCCTGACCGGTCTGCCTATCGGCGGAGGTAAGGGTGGTTCTGACTTTGATCCTAAGGGCAAATCCGACAGAGAGGTTATGGCATTCTGCCAGAGTTTTATCACAGAGCTTTATAAGTATATCGGAGCAGATACTGATGTACCTGCAGGCGATATCGGAACCGGTGCAAGAGAAATCGGTTATATGTATGGACAGTATAAGAGACTGACCGGCCTGTATGAGGGCGTTCTTACCGGAAAGGGACTTTCCTACGGCGGTTCTCTGGCAAGAACGGAAGCTACCGGTTACGGTCTGCTTTATCTTGTTGAGGAAATGCTGAAGTGCAACGGTAAGAGCATTGAGGGCAAGACCATAGCAGTATCCGGCGCAGGTAACGTTGCAATTTACGCAATCCAGAAGGCACAGCAGCTGGGTGCAAAGCCAGTAACCTGCTCTGATTCCAACGGATGGATTTACGATCCCGAAGGAATCGATGTAGCTCTGCTGAAGGAGATCAAGGAAGTGAAGCGTGCAAGACTGACCGAGTATGCAGCAGCAAGACCTTCCGCTCAGTATCATGACAAGGCAGCTGAGGGAACCAATCAGTGGTCTGTAAAGGTTGACATCGCACTTCCCTGCGCAACCCAGAACGAGCTTAACCTGGAAGATGCCAAGACTTTGGTTGCAAACGGTGTATTCGCAGTAGCTGAGGGCGCTAACATGCCTACCACCATGGATGCTACCGAGTACTTCCAGAAGAACGGCGTACTGTTCTGCCCCGGCAAGGCTTCCAACGCAGGCGGCGTAGCTACCTCTGCTCTTGAGATGAGCCAGAACAGCGAGAGACTTTCCTGGACCTTCGAAGAGGTTGATGCAAAGCTGAAGAACATCATGGTTAACATTTTCCACAACCTGGATGATGCAGCAAAGAAGTATGGCATGGAGGGTAACTATGTTGCCGGTGCCAACATTGCAGGTTTCCTGAAGGTTGCAGATGCTATGACTGCACAGGGTATTGTGTAGTGGGGAAAGAAAACAAGAGCGAACAAAGTGAGCATTTGTTTTCAACCGTGAGTACATCGAGAAAACTATACAGAGCGTAGCACGGCGGATGCGAAGCAACCGGGGTTTCCAGATGGCTTGGAAGAATAAAAATTGAATAGATGATAAAGAGAAGTCCCGAAAATGCTGAATTTTCGGGGCTTTTCTTTATGAATTGAACGGACTACATTGAAGGTATAAAGAGGTCAAATAAAATTTAAAAAAGAAGTAATATTGTGGTGATAGATTCAGATTCATAAGTTCACTATCTGTAATTTTTCTTTTAGAAAATATTAAGAAAACTGTAGGGAGTTTGTTAGAAATAAAATGGAAAAAGTGCTATATTAAATATCACAGACTGCATATCAGGAAAGGGACTGACTTATGGCTGAAAGAATTTTAGTTGTTGATGATGAAAAAGAGATTGCAGACCTTATTGAAGTCTATCTCAAAAATGATGGCTACACGGTGTATAAGTTTTACAATGGAACGGATGCATTAAAATGTGTTGAGAGTTCAGAAATAGATTTGGCAATTCTGGATGTGATGCTTCCCGATATAGATGGGTTTCGTATTTGTCAAAAAATCAGGGAGAAATTCTTTTATCCTATCATAATGCTGACAGCAAAGGTTGAGGATTCCGATAAAATTATGGGGCTTACCATAGGAGCAGATGATTACATAACAAAACCTTTCAATCCTTTGGAGGTTGTTGCAAGAGTGAAAACCCAGCTTCGACGTTATGTACGTTATAATAATGCTGCTAATGTCGAGGGAAAAGATGCTCCGATTACAGAGTATGATGTAAGAGGACTTATGATAAATAAGAATACCCACAAATGTACTTTGTATGGAAAAGAGGTTGCTTTGACACCGATAGAGTTTTCTATCCTCTGGTACTTGTGTGAGAACAAAGGAAAGGTGATTCCCTCCGAGGAGCTGTTTGAAAGAGTTTGGGGAGAAAAGTTTCTTGATAACAATAATACGGTTATGGCACATATCGGAAGGTTGAGAGAGAAACTTGGAGAGCCTGCTAAGAAACCGAAATTTATAAAAACTGTGTGGGGAGTCGGATATACCGTTGAATAACAAAAAACAAAAAATCGGTGATGAATTTAAGCACCTGCAGACAAAGCTGTTTATTAAAACGGCCGTTATTATGTTCGCCTCGGTACTTGGCATATTCGTACTTTATTATTTCGTGCTAAAAGGGCATTTGGCAAATTTTGTTGTAGGGTTTTTGAACCTTTTTATCATGGATTATAGAGTTGCACTGAATATCTATCAGCAGGTGGTTAGAAACTATATGGATTTCTATGTTTTATTAGCCATAGTGATAGTGTTTCTCATAGTACTGCG
>JBJENR010000038.1:0-70071 GCA_051880315.1 Acetatifactor sp. | reverse complement strand
TGGTCAGAAACTCTGCATTCGGATCCAGGGTAGTTCTCGGATGCTGGTAAATATGCTTTCCAACTACAATAGGCTCATCAATGACATAAAGGTATCCATATTCTGTACCGTTATGTCCAATTTTTCCATCATCGTCATACCCCAATCTGCTGGGTTGATGTGAAAACGCCTCTGCGAGAGCCTGCCATTGTGTAATGGTGCTTCCCGCTCTTAATATGTCGAATTTCATATTGGAACCGTGAAACCATGTTCCATCCTTTTGTATTTCAATCTTCATGATGGGTTACCTCTCCAAAGTAAAAAATTTATTCCATTCCATTGCTGCTCTTTATTGCATTTTATGTTATCACCTATTCCGCAAAAATAAGCCAAATTTATCCTGCAGAAAATGCCGATATTCCGGATGTTCTACTGCGCCATCATACTCATCCTTAATAATCCTTCGAAGCCATTCTTCCCGTTTACCAATGAACTCCTTATATCGAACAATACCAATCTTTCCCTCTCTTTCTGTCCGCAAAATTGCCTCATATGCGTTTGGAATGTATTCAACTGATTCTACCGGCACCGGCTTTTTTGAAACAACACAATCCGGTATTTCCGGCTTTACAAACAAATTCTCGTTGTCTTTTACAGAGTATATGTAACCCGCTACTCCGGCATAAGTTTCATAAAGGGCATTCGGATAATATTCCTCAAACACCAGTTTCCCGCTTTTATCAAATCCATAGGGTCCCCATTTGGACCAGTTTCCTGTATAAGAAAATCCTGTCTCTTTACAATATTTCTCCACAGCGTTACTTAAGTACACCAAAACATTTTCTCTCTTGGCAGATAAATAGACCAGCGGGACATCGTGATTGGATATTCTCGGTTCCAATATTTTTATATTTGCTATCGGCGATGCGTGATAATACATTCTCTTTATGTAACTCCCTCTCCATGCTGTAGTAACAGAAAAAAATAATAAGATGTATACTTACTTTCTTACAAATAACTCTTTCGGACTCCACCGAGCTGTACCAGATTGAAATGCCTTTATTTCTGAAACACATAGGTTCACGCAATGTTCCATATATTCCATGATTACATCCCACTTATACAATTCAAGGGAATCTGCTTCGCAAGGCAAAGCATCAAATTGCAGGTAGAAATTTTCCCTTAACATTATCATTTTATCTTCTGATATTCCTTCCAGCATTGGCAATGCTAAATCGAAGTCCGGCACTTTTACAGGATTTCTTTTTTGCAATAAATAGTTCAATCTTCCATAATCTCGATATCCCTTTTGATAGCATTCTTTCTTTTTCTCACACTCAAAAACTCGAACATACTTATCTACAACATCATGAAACCAGACAGCATCCTGTATTAAATGACACCAATATCCAAGATAAAATCCATCTTCCAACATCTTGTCCCCATGTTTTTGCTCAAACTTCCGCCAGTCAATCCCTTTTTTGTCGTTTTCTACACTACCAAAATGTGCTATATCATAAGTACCGTCATCATGAGAAGATGCGTCTGGTCCAAGAGTAGCTCCAAACAAGAATTTATTGTTATCAACATCAGGATAATTCTTTAGTATTTGATTAGAGATAATAAAGTGCATCATAGAAGACGCCATGATTTATTTCCTCCATTAATGACACCATTATACCAAAAACACCCTCAAGTTTCCATCTGAGAGCGCCTTCAAATCGCTATTTAGATTAGGCTCTTCCAATCTCACCGTTTCACCTTCATAATACAACACATCATCTCCTATACTCCTCATCCAACTCCTCCGCTAAATATTCCCGGCTCATGCAATGCATATCCGAAACCCCTTCCCGAATCAATCGATATACATCTGAACGATAAAAGACATCCATCGCCTTATCCAATGAAATGTTTTCTTTTCGAGCAAAGCAGGAAATCACCTCTGCATATTTTTTTGTAATAAAATTGGATTTGCATTCATACAATTTGACTCCTCTCAAAGTGTAAACCTTCCAATGCTTTTTGAGAACGGAAACAAATCTGTAAATTCGGCTTTTCATAACGTAAACGACGAATTGCTTCCGTTTTATCTATCAAGCCATCAAAAAACAACTCAACTGTATTAAACACCTTATCATTCGCTACGCCACCTATGACAACATCATAATCTGTACCATCATTTCCTTTTCGACAACATAAAATAAAATCCAACCATTCTTCTGAGTATGTATCAAATTTAAGAATCTTTATTCATCCTCATTTGTCAAATTAAAGGAATACACAGAAATAACGCCTTCCTTACCTCTGCGTTTAAATTTCTCACACCACTTTGCTACCTGTTCATACATAGGAGTTGTATAAAATCCTACACCAAAATCAACATTCTGCCTTGAGTGCGCCAAATCCGACTTTGTGATTTCATTATAAGAACCATGATAAAGTATCAAACTGACACACCTCTTTCTCTCATTAAATCCTAAATATCTTCTACAATATATTCCTTGCTCTGGGTATGCAGGCTTTCGTATTCCGGCACAATATAGTCGTGCAAAATATTGCTCTTATCTACAAACGCTCTATATACTCTTTCTGCCTCGACTCCCAATCTTGCTGCAACGTTCTCAATGCAAAAAATCGCAAACTCTAGTTGTTCAGGGGTACTAATGTTTTCTGTTGCATTCATAAATCTGTTTCCTCACATTCGCTTTACTAATATCATACCCGAAAAAGCACCTTATATCAACTGAATGTCAAAATATATTCCTAACTTTTTAATCCAATCTATGTTCTTTCATATAAACACTCAACTCACCCACCGGTTGAACGTCCTAAAATGCACAGTTATTGAAACTTCATAAAAAGCTCGTTATGATACAACTATCAGCTGATAAAAAAGTTTCGGAGGATTTCAACTATAAATTTAGATTTAGGAAATGTTATAAAGAGATTGCGTACAGAGCACTCGGTAACCCAGGAAGAATTTGCCGACTATTTGGGGATCTCCTTTCAAGCAGTAAGTAAATGGGAAACGGGAACCACCTTGCCGGATATTACGCTTTTACCCAAATTGGCATCTTACTTTGGAGTCAGAATCGATGAATTATTTTCTGTTGATCACGAAGATGAATTAGAACGAATTGACATCATGTTACAACGGGAAACTATGACAGACCAGAATTATTCCTATGTAAAACGCATTCTAAACGGGATTTTACAAGAAAATCCGGAGAATACAGGTGTGATTAAGCGGTATGCCAGGTACTACCATGGTATCAGTTATAAGATAGGAGGAAAAGTTATTTTTCCCTTCTGCCCATACTCCAATTTGAATAAGACGTTATGGCCAACTTTGGAAGACTTTTTTAAGTAAAAGCCCCATTTTTCTGTAATTTTCCTCTGAACATTTTCTGTATGCCTTGTATCCCTTCGGATATTCGTATAAAATAGAAACTGTGAAATTGTATCTGAACGGAGGAACAGCATGAACGGGATCATGGGTTATATCTCCATACGGGAAGCTTCTTACCGCTGGGGTGTATCGGAGCGGAGGGTCAATCAATACTGCGCTGAAGGACGTATTCCCGGTGCATCCCGTTTCGGAAGGTCTTGGGCAATTCCGGAGGATGCGAAAAGCCGTCTGATCCGCGTAAAACAGATGCAAATAAAATGAACCGGAGGAACTCGCCATGCCAAAACTAAAATGGAATCTGAACACCATCTATATATCCGAGCGCTTGCAGGAAAGTCTGCGGCCCATCTCCCGCTGCACCCTGACCACGGTGGTGGCACCTATGGGTTATGGCAAAACAACGGCAGTGAACTGGTATCTGGAGCAGCGCGCCAAAACAGAAGCATTAAATATCATCCGCATCAGCGTATATTCCGATAACCTTGAGATCTTCTGGAAAAGCATACAGAACGCCTTTGTTCGGGCAGGTTTTGACTTCCTACGGGACTATACCTGCCCCACGGATGCCGCCGGAGGGGGACTGCTGGCAGATGATCTCTGCCATGAACTGGCAGGAGAAACTGCCTGCTATATCTTTATTGACGATTTTCACCTGTTGACGGACAGCCGCGTTTCCGATTTTCTCTGCACCCTTGCAAATCGTATGCCGGGTAATGTACACCTGATCGTTGCCAGCCGGGACCGTTTTCTGCCAGCCGCAGAGACCGTGCGGCTGGGGGGCAAGGTTTACCAGATTGGCACGGAGCACCTGCGGCTGAACTACACGGAACTTGCCATTTATGCTCACCGATGCGGTACCGAGCTTTCCGATGCGCAGGTTGAAGCCCTGCTCTATTCCAGCGAGGGTTGGTTTTCCGCCGTATATCTGAACCTACGGACGCTCTCCGAGCGCGGTGCGTTGCCCGACCGCAACTCCGACATCTATTCCACGTTCACCGCTGCCATGATCGACCCGCTTCCTGAGAAACAGCAGGAGTTTCTGGCGGTCATGGGGCTTGCCGATGAGTTTACCGTGGAAATGGCGCGCTTCGTCACAGGGGACTCCAATGCAGAAAAGCTGCTTTCCGTATTGACTGAGCAAAACGCATTTGTCAAATGTCTGCCGGACGGCGTGACTTTCCGCTTCCACCACATGATGAAGGAATGTGCCGAGCGCAGATTCCGGATGCTGGAAAAGGAAAAACAGTCGTTTTATCTGGAACGCTTCGGATTGTGGTACGAAAACTGCGGACAATATCTGCACGCCATAGCATCCTACCGACGGAGCGGAAATTACGATGCCTTGCTGCGCGTCATACAAAAAGACGCGGGGATTCTGCTCTCCTCGCTTGATCCACAGGTCGTGCTCTCCGATATTGAGGCGTGCCCTGCTGCCGTGCTGAAAGCGCATCCTCTGTCGATTCTGGTACTGATGCGCAGTATGTTCAACTGGCGGCTGATTCCCAAAATGATGGAAATGAAAGCCCTTTTGATGGCCGCTATCGAGGAGCACCCGGAGATGCCCGCAAAGGAGCGTGGTAATCTGCTGGGGGAGTGCGACCTTATCATGAGCTTCCTCTGCTACAACGACATCAGTGCCATGAGCCGTCTGCACCGCAGCGCCAGCGCACAGATGTCCCGCCTTGCCATCAGCATACAGAAAAGCGGCGGCTGGACCTTTGACTCACCGTCAGTTTTGATGATGTTCTATCGTGCGCCCGGCGAGCTGCAAAGCGAGCTTGCAGAGATGGACGAGTGCATGCCCCACTACTATAAAATCACCGATGGTCACGGACAGGGTGCAGAAAAAATCATGCGGGCAGAGGCGGCGTTCATGCAGGGTCGTTTCACAGACGCTCACATCGAGCTGGAAAGTGCCTATGCCCGGATCGAGGGCAACGGACAGGAGAACATGTCGCTGTGCTGTGATTTTTTGGCGTGGCGGCTCTCCCTGCATACAGAAATGGAGCAACGATATTCCTTTGAGGAACGCCGGGAGGCTCTGCTGCACAAACACAATGCCACATGGCTCAACATCTGGAGCGCAACCAGCGCCTACTACCACGCCCTGATAGGCGAGATAGAACGAATCCCTGCCATCTTTTCCGAGCATCAGCTTTCCACCATCCACTTCCTTGCGCCGGGCAAGCCCATGATGGAACTGATTGAAAATCAGGTGTACCTGGCGCAGGGCGCTTACGCCAAGGTCATTAGCCGCTGCGAGGGACAGCTTGCCGTGTGCGATGCCATGCACTACGCATTGGTGGCACTGCACGTCCGCATCCAGACGGCTGCGGCATACGGTCTGCTGGGCAAGCACCGGGAGGCCCGCAGTCTGCTGGCTCAGGCTCTTGCCGACGGGGCACCGGACGGCTTTGTCATTCCTTTCGTGGAAAATTACCACTTTCTGAAGCCTTTGCTTATGCAGGAAATACAGAGCGGTTTTGTGCAAAAGATTATTGAGCTGGGAGAAGCAGCGGAAAAACGCAAAAACCGCACTGTTCGACCGACGGCTTTCAACGCACTGACGGATAGGGAATATGAGATGGTGCTGCTTATGGCGCAACGCCTGACAAACCGGGAAATTGCAGGGAAGCTCTTCCTTTCCGAGGGCAGTGTCAAGCAGTATATCAACCGGATCTACTCCAAACTGCATATTGAAGGCGACGCCCGAAGCAAAAGAGCGCAGCTGCTGACGTTCCTTTCGCAAAAGACCTAACCTTTGGTTAATATTCATTTCTTATAAACCACCGTACACTGTTGTATGGTGGTTTTTGCTTGTAAGGGAAGCTCTGCGTGAATGAACACAACCGCTGTTAAATCGCAATTCAGGAAGGAGGACTTATGTGGAAAGAAAATATATTATAGCGGTCAAGGCAATGGACGGATATGTCCTGCAGGTGGATTTCGTGTCCGGCAGCCGTCTGCTGCTGGACATGAAGCCCTACCTTGACAAAATTCGTTTCCGGACGCTAGTCAACCCACGGGTGTGGAACAGTGCCGTGACCAACGGTATTTTTGTCCGCTTCGGCAATGTCGAATTGAGCCACGATGAATTATTATCCATGGCAGAACAGGAGCATTGAGATACAACTTACTAAAAGGAGAATATTATGAAAAGAAATACGAAAAGGTTTTTACTGATGATGATGTCGTTGTCGCTGTGCTTCCTTTGTACAGCCTGCGGAGGAAGTGCCGAAAGTGTGAAAACTGTGGAAAGCAGCGCAATACATCCCCAGGATGACCCCGGGGAAGATTTGGGCGACGACTTTACGGAACCCAATGAAGATACCGGAAATGAGGACGCTGTTAAGGAGGACACCGTTAATGAGTGCAGTTTGTACGAGGGTTTGTGGTTGAGCGAAATAACCGACGAATACGATTACCTGGAGTTCGATGCAGATGGCAACTGGCAGCTCTATTACTGCGGCAGTGTGATGGACGAAGGTTACCTTTGGTATGATGTTGAACTGGACACCACCTTTGTCTACAGCTACCTGGGCAGTGCCATAGAAGGAAACCCGGCTGTGCTGGATGGTGAGCAGCTTTACATCACCGACCTCGGTCACTTCAGCCTCATCGTTTCGGATGATGATCCTCACGACGATGATGACCCGAATGAAGATGATGACCCGAACGACAATGATAACAATGGAAATGGTTATTACAACTGGAATTCTGAGCTGCACCAGAGGAATGTTTCGGAGTTCGAAGGTGTCTGGTATTATGACGAAGACCTTTCTGCAACGACCTACCTTGTAATCGACGATTCCGGAAACTGGAGCTATTATCAGCGCACGTCCGGCGACGCTGAGGGTACGGAAATGGACTACGGCACCTTCTCCTACTCCACAAATGAAGACAGTGTATATTATGCGGATTCCGCCGTATATGACGATCTTTCCATCCTTGTGTTTGAGTTTGATGAAGGTATTCTCATCTGGGGAGATGAAGGCGCTTATTATCGGATGGAGTGATGAAAGACAGGAAATAACTTCTTCAACTTATTACGACCCTCTTCGCAGGGCTATAACTAAGGAGGACTTAAATTGAATAAAAAAGAATTTATAAAACTGAGCGACGAAGAACTGCGCAAACGAATCGCGCGATACGAGAAGCAGGGAACCAACTTGAAGCGCTACGGCTTGCTCGGTGCAATCATTGGGCTGATTGGCGTCCTGATCTGCATGGCTCTGGAATCAGAATTGGTGGTAATCTTTGTTTTTATGATACTCCTTGTGGGAGGCGTCTGCTACTATATGTGCGCCCATTTGCGGTGGAAAGCGGAATCACTGGTACGGGAACAGCTGGACGGCTTCTTTGAGGCGGAGCTGGAAAAGACCTTTGGTCCCCGTCTGCATACCCCGGAGATGAGCATCAACGAATCGTTTCTAAAAGAGAGCCATCCGGTGGATCGGCACTGGACCAACTGTCGAGTGTGGCGCTTTTATGAGGGCAATTATCACGGGACCCATTTCTCTGCCTCTAATGTGGAGTTGTATGAATTGAGGCAGCTTGCTGGAGAAGATGATCTCCGAGATGCGACAGAGACGGTATTTGAAGGCGTTGTGCTGCGCTGCAGGAATATCTGCGACCCCGCTCTGAATATTGCCCTGCGCAGGCCCTGGACGGATTCCAAAAAGAGTGACTCCCCGGACTCTCACACGAGTGACATCACAAATCCCGACATCTTCCGTCAGCTCTTTTCCGCCCGCACCGCAGACGATCAGCCGGCGGACGATTGGGTGACTCCCGGGCTGCGTGAGCTGATCCGGAAGCTGGAATCCCTCTCCGAAAAATACACGGTGAATGCTCTGATTTTCCGTGACGGCGAGGTAATACTGGCGCTTTCCGGGTGGCATTCCTTTGCAGACAGCTTGCCGCCTAAAGGAAAGAGCCTGCAGAACATCCCCGAAATCCGAATGCGCTTTGCGGCCTCATTAACCCCCATGTGCGTTCTGATCGACACGCTGCGGGACTCCTGCGGGGAAATATAACTCTTTTTGCGAGGCAGGAAACGTGAAGCTGTAAAATCGATATTTTGAGAGAGGAAATGATATGGAAGAAAAGCAGATGATGACGAATGAACAGCTGGAGGCCGAAATCAATTCCGCCCGCAGGAAGGATATGCTTTCCAACCTTCTGATGTCCTGTGCCGGTGTGGTACTAATCCTAACGTTTGTTCTGAAAATATATCCCCTGGCAATCTTAGCCGTAGTGCTTTTACTATTGGGTGCGTCCCTGTATTCCAACAGCCGGAGCATGACCAAAAAACTACTCAGCGACAATGTTATAAGCGGTGTGCTGAAGGAGATGCTGGGCGATGATGTGGAATACAATCCCTCCGGCAGAATGCAGCCTACCGCCATGGAGTTTCCATTCTCCTATAACTGCTCGGATGGCAGCGATTATATCAAGGCAGTTTACAAGGGGGTGAGCGTGGAACTGGGGGATGTTGTTCTAATGACTGAAACAGAGTATGAAGCCGAAAACGGAGAGACGGCTACGCAAAGAGATACCGTCTTTAGGGGGCAATGGCTCTCCTGGAACCTGGGCAGGGAGCTTACCGGCCGTGTCTTTGTTTCCCAGCGGACCAAAAAGGACCACAGTAAAATGAAAAGCAATGTGACCACAGGTAACGAGCAGTTTGACAAGCGTTTCTGTGTCAAAGCGGATCATCCGGATGAAGCCTACTATATCCTCACGCCGGACCGGATGGAACGTATCATCAGGATGGCAGACAATAGCGGCGGCACCGTCTATCTGTCTTTTCTGGAAGATGGGCAGATGAATGTTGCAGTCCAGACCGGACGAGATTCCTTCGAGCCCGGAAAAGGCAATGTGAATGTGGAAGAACTGCGCAGGAAATTTCTGGATGATCTGCACCGGTATACTGATATTATGGATATGTTGCACATAGAAGAATCACGCAACAAAAAGGAGGAAAACATATGACACTGGAAACAGCCATTATTCTGCTGGCGGTGGCTCTGGCAGGCATTGTACTGGATCTTCGATATATGCGAAAAAAGCCGAAGCTGCGCATCATTTTACTTATACTGTTGTCTCTGATTGCGCTGATTCTCGCCGGATATATCGGACTGATTTTTATTTTTTTGGACGCGATTCGTCATCAGCCTCCCACGTTGTAAAACCTCAACTGAATGTCAAAAAGCATAAAAGGCAGTTGAAAAATAATATCAACTGCCTTTTAATCAAATTAAGAAATATAAAATTTTGAAAATATCGCATCCGGCAAATCAACAGTCACCGGAAACAAATCATTCCTTTGTGTTACTGTCGATGGAGTCCCTAAATACAACGAATCTCTGATACAAGAACTCGGTTACAAAGTTGATTATCATATTCATAACAGTAACCAGATATTCATTAACTGAGCAGTCGATAGTAAGATATTTTTCAAGCAATGTACTAAGTGGTGTAAATACCAGATAATATAGGGCAACCAAAAGCATTGCCTTTGGTACATTAGCGGAACTCTTAAAAGTAAATTTTCTGTTCAGGGTAAAATTCCAAAGAACGCTGCATACAAGTGCAATGAGATAGCATACCCAATAATCCAGATGTACCAATTCATTCAGAAGGGTAAAGACACCAATCTGGATTATTCCTGCAGAGGCAGAAAACAGGATATATTTGACAGTTCGTATGATTTCTTTTTTCATTTGCTTATATCCTTTCTAAATTAATCTGTGTGCTCATTCCTTTATGGGATTGCTTTCAGAATCTCTTCCTTTCTCGCTTCCGTATCAGACAAATCGCACACCACATTGTTCAAATCGTACGGACCGTTTCTGAAATGCCCTACCACCACACCGCGAAGCTCACCGTCAATCAAAAGATATTTTAATGGTTCATGGTCGTATTCCAGATGCTCATAAAGCGGTTTGAACTGTTCCTTTTGGACATGCTCCTTTGATTTATACAAAAAATCGTGTCGATGCACAGCATAGACAAAATGCATCGACACCGGTTCATAACTCACAAGAAGCTCTGCATCCTCCATCAACAGATACATCACTTTTTTGCTATCCATCCTGCACTTACCTCACGCTTCGCCTTTTGACCACTCCCTGCACTTTTCAATTCTTGCTCCCGGCGGCTTGTCCCCATGCTCCGGGTCAAAAGAATATTGGTTCAAGAGTGCGCAAGGAATCTCCGGACATTCACCACAATGGACAAATCCTTTCTTCTGGCAACATTCCGCCACCGGACAGGCACCATGAAAGGGTACTCCGCTTGTTGCAATACAGCCACCGCAGTTACAGGCTTCAATATACTCACAGCCTTCGCACCGAAGCCCACAACGTGTATCAATCATTCGTTTATCTCCTTTTCTTCCCCACTTTTTGTATCGATTCTACCATCCCAGACACAACACCTGTATGTCATGTTTATTTTATGTAATGGTTCAAAGGTGTCTTGCAAAAGAACCGTCCCTGAATCTCACAGCTGCTTTTCCATTATCACAACCGTATATCTCTCTTGCACATCCTCTGTACCGGTTCTTCTGCAGTACGGGGAACGAAACCATAAAAGGTTCTTCGTATTAGCAAAACACTTATATTTTTATCGGGAATCGATTCATATAACTTCAAAAAATCCAATGCTGATTTTAGTTCTAAGTCTCTAAACTTTACATATTCCTCCATGGTAAGAGGTTCTTCTTCCGACAAAAATAACACATCACTGTCAGCATCTTTAATCTCAAGTTCCGATTTCTTTTCTTGAACAACAGCTGGCATTATCTCTTCCTGCATCATTTCTCCCAGCAACATAACAAAAGATTGTATTTCACTTTTCATCTTGCGTAATGCAATCTCCAAGGATTCTCCCCTTGTAAAGGCACCCACACATTCTTCCGCATATAGCAAGGTATCATTGCCGTTATGTTCCCAAATACATTTTACTTTCATTTTCTTCACGAACCCCTTCTTCCCTACTCCGCACCAATATACTTCACATACACTTGGCAAGGATTCCATTCCTCCCAAAAAGTCGGAAAACATTCAAATTCTCTAAAT
Source organism: Acetatifactor sp. (assembly GCA_051880315.1). Lineage (GTDB taxonomy): Bacteria > Bacillota > Clostridia > Lachnospirales > Lachnospiraceae > Acetatifactor. Next base: position 58,596 of record JBJENR010000038.1, on the reverse strand, counting down.
CCCAGTTTCTCATAAAAAGCATTTGTGATATCGTACTCTTTGTAATGACCTTTTGGAACCGATTTAACCTGAGCATATTCGTAACTATTCTCCCGAGCATACTGCAAAAAAGCTTTCCAAAGCTGTTGCCCAATACCATTACGGTGATATTCTTTCAAAACACGCCCAAAACGGCATCCTCTTACTACAGGAAATATACTCATTTGTACTGTCCGGAAGCCCAAACCACTCCGGCAATTGATGCAGGATTAGCTATACTTTCCTTCTCTTTTTCATCCTCAATAAAACTTATCATTTTCCCACACTATCGCCTGATTAAGGCACCTTTCATTTAATAAGGCTCTACCACTTATTATACCAAAAACACTCCCAAGTTTCCACCTGGGAGTGCTTCCGAACATCGGGGACGTTTCTTTTGTCATGCTACCGGGAGCTAATGCGTGCCAATGGGCGCTGTGCGTGGCAAAAGAAGCGTCCCTATCAACTTAAAAACTGCCGTATTTGCATACGTTAACGGGTCTGTATGCATGAAAAAAATCTTGGAATCCATGGGGGCGAACAGTGTTTCCATAATTTCACCATCATAGGGATTCACTATGTTGGCTAACGGAGTTCCCTCACTGACATCATCGCCGACTCTCACTAGCGGTTCAAAAATACCTGACTTCGCCGTACGCACAGATGACAATTCTGTGTCCCTGACCACAACTGATACTTTTTTTGCTTCTGTATGCTGATACTTAATCATACCCAGCGCAGATAAAAATTTCATGATGCTTAACACAGACTGTCCGGCAGAGCTTCTGTTGATTCCGGTAGTCGTGGTGGTGTAAAAACTAAATGCCTGGGTATTCCATACTTGCCAGTTATAATTTAGCGTTGCCGTATCATATGGTCTGACATTACGAATGACCACATAAGGCAGTTCAAATTTTAATGCCTCCTCCACCGTACTATATCCCTCATCCATCATTCGCACATGGGGTATGAATTCTCCCGGCATATAAAAGGAGGTAAACTGAATTCCATATTGATAATCCATGATTTCCTTAAATACACCATCTGCAATTCTCTGTGTTGTTTCTCCCAGATCATATCCCGGAAACATTCGATTAATATCTGTGTTATCAATGGGCCAGAATCTCTTTTGAATATTCATGGAGTAGGGATTACAGCTTGGAATAATCAATATCTTATGACCGGATGTAATCCTCCCTTCTTCCTCCAGTTGTTTAAACTTCTTTATCAACTGGGAACAGCAATATAACTGCTGGACCTCATTTCCACGCATCGTTCCGACAATACATACACTTTTCTTTCCCTTGCCGAACTCATATCCGGTGACTCTGAAGTTGTCTCTGTATAACCCTTTAATTTCATAGATAACCCTTTTCTTCACGATTCGTATACCTCCCTGCGAAGCAGTCTGCCAATCAAAGATCCCTCATCCACAATGGGATATTCCCGAATGGTAAACAATATGCCATCTATCGGCGAGATAACTTCATCTATGATTTTCCCGCTCAGGGGATTGATAATCTGCCCAATAAGGTCACCCTTTCTCAATTTTTCCCAATGATGTACCTTCGGGATAAACAACCCGCCAACACTTGCATTCAGATAGCTGACATCAGAAGGATTCCTGGAAATTATTGGCTTTCTGGGAGTACTCACTTCTCCTTTCCATATTCCAAGCTCCTTCATCAGATGAAAAATACCTTCTGTCAACTGTTTTCCATATTCCTTTGTAATACGCATTCCCACACCCATTTCTACTACGAGACAGGGTGTTCCGGTGCTATTTAGGCTATAGGCGAAGGTAGATTCCAACACCGTACTGGCGCCATGTACCCAGATAAAGTCCACATTTGCTTCCTTTGCAAACGGCACCAATTCTTTTTCATGCAATTCATTGATACGAATCTGGGGAATTTCCGTCAGAAAAATATTACTGGCATGAATATCGATGACAAGATTCGATCCCGAAACATCCTTCACAATTTCCGCTGCCAGATATTCTGTCATATTACCATCGATATTTCCCGGAAACAGCCTGTTCATATCTAAATCGAATGCAGGGATTCCTCTGGTGATGGAATCTATTCCAAGGGGATTCATTGCCGGATAAATATCTACGATTCCTGCCAGGTTTTCCATCTGCTCTTCTATGTGTTTTGCCACTTCAAAACATACATATTGTCCCTCTAATTCATCTCCATGGATTCCGGTCACAATACTGATTCGCTTCATTCCCCTGTGCTTTTCTTCGGGCTGGATTCGCCTTTTTTTAATAGAAAGCGTCTCATCTACCGGTAGTCCCACTGATGCTACTGTTTTAATCATAGTTCCGTCCATCCATCTCCTTTACAATTGCCTTAATCTTTTGTGTATGCAGACCACCGCCATGCATAATTCCCCGATTAATCATACAATCCCCTGCATCTCTTCCGACTCCGATTTTGATATAGTCTGACAAAACCAACTTATCATTTGTGGGATCAAGCCCATACCACATCCCATTATGCAATACTTCAACCCATGCATGACTAGCCCCTTCGCCAATCATTAATCCTGTGACATAGCGTGCAGGGACACCTGCAAGGTGCAGTAAGGCAATAAAGATATGTGCGTAATCCTGACATACACCCTGCCCCAGCAAAAAGGCTTCCTCTGCTGTCGTATTTATCGTTGTCATGTTGGCTTGATAACGATAATCTCCATACAGTCTGTGCATGATTCTGATTGCTTTTGCATATGCATCTTTCTCAAACATGATTTCCTGACTGATTTTTTCAAAGTATGTACGAATCCCTTCCCCTGCGACGTTCAATCCGTGAGGATGTCTGAAAATCATTGCCATGCTATCATCCGCAATTTCCTCATATTCTGCTAACCCTGTCCGGGCATCGCCTGAAATATGAAAGCAGAAGGTGTTATGCTCCTCCTCATTCATTCCGTATATCTGACGATTTTTCAATCCATCCATCCCCCAGGAATAATTTGTTTTGGGGAATAAATCGATAGCAATTTTCTCAATTCTCTGTCGCATTGTGTTCTGCGGAATACATTTGATTGTATAATTGCATCGTGAAACCGCTACAGAATAATCTATCTGCATATCATAATCAAAAATAAGATGCTTCACATAAATGCCCCCTGTGCCATATTTCTATTAAAAAATGGACTCCACTTCATTCACAATCTTATAATAATCTATCTCCTCTGCCGCAACTAAACCCTTTATGGTCTCAAGCTTATGTGGGTCGTATTTCAGGCCGCATTTTTCCACCCTGGGAATCATACGCTCCACTTCTCTCTGCAATTCCATTTGAGATGCTCCTAATCTGGCAAACAAATCGATGCGCTCGATTCGTTTGCCGGCTTTTATGATGTTGCGAATGTTCTCACTGTCAATCTGATCATCCACCACTCCATAAAACGCTAACAGATTATCATTGACCCTTTGCAGTTCAACAACAGGTGCCTTGCTTTCTGCAGCTTTGTTCATTTCATAAATTGCCAGCTGAATATAAGCAAGTGTTTCCGAGCCAATGCTTTCACGGAGTACGATTGCATTATCATAAGCACGATTCAGATTGCTGATAATGGAATCCGTATTACTTGGGTCAAAAGGATATCTTACAAGGAAATCCTCCCTGCCGGCATAAATATTCGGTATATCTATGCTTTTACAAAATTCCTCATAGCAATCTACAATTCCATCAATCATCACATCAAAACTCTTAGTAAAAATATTTAAGGTTGTATATACACGCTCGGTGTACCGGCCCAGCCAATAAAGGCGGTCTGCCTGTTCTATTGAGATAATACCCATGTGTCTTTAAATCCTCCTCCCTGAGATGAATTCACAATGAAAGAATCCGGATTTCTGGAAAATCTTGTAAGCCCGCTCTTCCAGACAAGCGGCTCATCCGCCATTAAAACAAATGCTCTCAAATCCGCTTTTCTCGGTATTTTTTCACCATTTTCCAAAATATCAAGGTCCTGAAAATCAATGACTTCCTGTGCAATAAAACGCCTCGGTTCTTTCTTTAATAATACTATAAAGTTTTCCTTTTGCTCCTTGGTCATGGTATTACCAAATACCACACCATAACCTCCGGCTTCTGCCACATCCTTTAATACCAGATCGTCAAAATGCTCCAAAATATATCTCATATCCTCTTCATAAAATGGCAGATAGGTAGGTGCATTGCATAGAATCGGCTCTTCTCCCAGATAATATTTAATCATCTTGGGAACAAAATAATAAATTCCCTTGTCATCTGCCACACCATTACCCGGCGCGTTAAGTAACGCCACATTACCTTTCCGGAACACATCATAAATATGAGGAATTCCAATCAGAGACTCCGGATTAAAATTCATTGGATCTAAGTATTCATCGGAAATTCGTCTATATACTGCTCCAACCCTTTCCAGTTTTCCATCTGCTGTAATAAAGTACAACCTGTCATCCTTAACAATTAACTCTGACCCGTTAACCAAATGAGCTCCGGTCTGTTCTGCCAGATAACTATGTTCAAAATAAGCTGCATTATATCTTCCCGGTGTCAGTATTACGGTATGACCTCCCACATTAACATTATCCATGGTTCTTCTGAGCAGCTCCGCATAGTTTCGATTGTCCTCAATCTTTTGCTCAACAAAGGTTCCCGGCGAAGAACGTCTGCACAGCCCTCTGGCAATCATCGGATATGAGGCTCCGGATGGCACTCTTAAGTTATCCTCCAATATATACCAGGTATTGTTTTTTCCTTTCACTAAATCAATCCCAGAAATATGTGAATAAATATCCTTTACCGGTGCTACGCCTTCACATTCCACCATATATCCGCTGGATGCAAAAATAAAATCCTCCGGAACAACCCCATCCTTGACAATCTGCTTCTTTGAATAAATGTCCTTCAAAAACAGATTTAATGCAACCACCCGTTGCTTTAAGCCTTTTTCCAGATAATCGAACTCCTCTTTTTCTATGATGCGTGGAATTGCATCAAACGGGAACAGCTGCTCCTTAAATGTATTGTTCTTATAAATTCCAAATTTCACACCATATCTTGCAAGCAATTCGTTTACCGTATCAGTACGTTCTAACAATTCCAAATTTTTCATAGCGATTACCCCTTTCCTGCAAAAAAAGCGCTCAGCAAATTGCCAAACGCCTTTGTTTGTATCGTAAAAAAAGAAGTTCACCCCAAAAAAGTGAACCTCTTTGTCCTTAAAAAAATATATAACATACTTTTTCATACTTTTCAAGTATAAAACTGAAACTTATTCAATGCAATGCTTCAGAAAAGCTCATCCAGCAGCATCTGCGGTTCAAAGTCAAACCAAACCTTTTTGTTCGTGAACATGCCCAAAAAATTGTGTTTCAGGCTACGCAGCACAATGTCCAAATCCTGCCACCTGTCTGCCGGCCCCATTTTTCCCAAATCAATAAATCCGCTTATCTGTTCATGCTTCACCAATACATTCGGCAAACAGAAATCCCATGGGTTAATACAATATCCTCCGTCGGACGGTTCCTTTCCAACCAGTTCAACAGTTCCTGCGGATTTGCAAAACCACCGGGCCCAAAGGTTTCCGGCTCTACATTTTCCAAGTCGACCAGTCCGTTCTCCACACAATAAACCGGTATCTGCGGAATGGGAAGCCTGCCATCCAGCCATGCAACAATCGCTTTCTCATTCTCCTCTTAACGTCCCCACATCAAAGCTTTCTTGCTTTGATGCAAAAAGAAATCGGCATCATCTGAGCCTTGCGGGTTTTCGGATCCACATCCCCCTGTGCCATTAACGTATTCTCATCTGTTTCTTCGATCAACTGTTCCACAACAAAACCTGCTTTTGCCAAGGCATTGATATAGGTAGAAATCTTTCTGTTGCACAAAACGATTTCACTGTCATGGACCGGCATGTGAAAGTAGGACTCGTCATAATAGCTCTTCATTAAAACAAGTTTATCATCCTCGATTACATCCTTTCTTTCAGCACAGGACCATGCCACACAATAATGTAGCGTATGATGCCAGCTGAAAATAAATATACCATCCTTCTTCAGATAAGAGGCTATATGCTCAAATGTCCCCTGAAGATCCGTTGTCCAGCCAATGCCATAAATGGAATATACATAATCAAAATATTCTTTGGGAACATCTAATTCCTCTTCCATCTTTGCACATATCAGTTTTGCGGAATAACCGCTCTTATACAATAGCCCGGCTGCATTATCCAGCTGCTTCTGTGAGAGATCAACACCGTATAATTCTCCCGCGCCTTTTTCAGCATTATATTTTAAGGAATGTCCACTTCCACAGCAGATTTCCAACATTTTTTTGCCCCGAACATCCCCGAACAAATGCAAATCGTTCTCTGTGGGAAACCGTACCCCATATTCCGGCAATGCGGTAGTCCCAAACCATAAATCTGCATGTTCATTCCAATAATCCCTGTTTTTATCTATAATTTTGTTATTTTCCATACAAACAGCTTTTTCTTTTTCCAAAACTTCACGACATTTCTTGATTGCTTCTCCATTTGCAATTCTTTCTTCAACAATCTGCCTAATCTGCGCACACCATACATTTGTTTTTGGAATATCCGAACACAAATCGTGAAGGATTGCATCAGCTTCTTCTAAAGCAGCATGATACTGCTCAGCGGAAAGCTCGCCAGATTGATATGCTGCATCCAGCTCATCCCGATCATCTATTATCACATCACCTTCCGGGGTAAAAATAACATCCAGGTATTTATCTATGTACACTGCAATTCCATCATCGTCAAATTCCATACCATCCGTAATATCCACATACCATATGGATGGCTGATACTTTACGTTCACAGGATCGGGATACTGTTTCCTTTCACAATCATGTGTTCCGTCCGGAAAGTATTTGACGGTAATCACTCTGTTTGTCTGATCCGGTATCAGCTCAAGCCACGTCATACCGGCCCCTGTCACCTGTATTCTTCCGGCTTTGGGTGTTTCCCAGTATTGTACCTCACCATCTGTCAGTCTGATCAGACAGGCCAATCCATGAAATATCTCATCATCAATTCTCATCTGATAATATGGATAGTACTGGAATCCCCAGCCATCCCTGTTTAATCTCTTATGCTTCATACAACCTCCTTAATCTCTGCAAAGACTTCCTTTTTTCTAGATGCTTCATTGATAATGTTCTGTATACACATCATACGGCCTCATCCCTTTCCTGTAGCTTCACCGCCTCCAACAACAGATCTACACACTCCGGCACCGTAAACTTTCCCGAATCAATGCTGCAGTAAAAATCAATATCATCCACTACCTTGGTGCTCTGTATCTCAGATTGATTTACTCTTCTGTCACCTCGGGCAATATTCCGCTCTCTTAGGATTTCAAAAGGACAAGATACATTGATTATTTTCAGAGGATAACCTTCAAATAAATCCTTTAACGTTGCATAATGATGCTCCAACCCTTCCATCTGCATAATCAGCCCATCAATAATCACATCCTGTCCCTGATCAGATAAGCTGCGGGCTGCATGATACATGGCAATAATCGCTTTTGCATAACGCGCCTCCGTAAAAGACCATTCCGGTATCGCCTCCTCAAACATATCATAGCCAAGAATGTAAACAGGATATCGCTCTCTCGAAATCAATTCCTTACACATAGATGTTTTTCCCGTACTTGTATACCCATTCAGAAAAACCACTTCACCTTTATGTTTCTCCATAATATGCAGCCCCCTATCTGCTTAAATTTTTCTAATTTTGTTACAAAAAGAAATCGTCATCTGATAATACCGAAATCCCCACCCCTGGTCTGCTCCAGCATCCCCTCCGAGCGGTCCGTCAGTGTCAGCTCCAGCTTGTCAGGCAAAGAAAAGAGGTTCTCCTTCCACAGAAGCCCTGTCCCGCAGCCGATTTCCAGTATTTTGTCTCCGGCTTTCAGCGGTAGCCTCTCATACACCCATTCCATCCAGCCCTGATTAGCGGTACTATAACTGTGCAGGTTAATTCTCCGCTCCAGATTGACAGAGGTTTCGTATTGTTGTTTCACCTTCTCCTCATCTGTCAGCAGACTCAACAGCCGAAGCAGGTAATCCCATCTCCGGGTTTCTCCGCTTTTCTCCATAATTTCGATGGTTTCAATCAGCTCCTCCAGCTGATTTTTACGCTGTACCAGTAACTCCTTTTGACGGTACAGCTGCTCATCAAAGCTCATCTCGCTCTCGCCCTTTGTCAATCCTTCTATCTGTTGCAGGGAAAAGCCCAGATACTTCAGCATTAGAATTTTTTGGAGTTCCACAACCGAATTCCTGTTATAAAAACGGTAACCAGCCTCCGAATGAGCCACAGGCTTCAACAGTCCTTTTGCATCATAGAAACGAATTGTCTTCAAAGAGACTCCCGCCAGCTTGGCGATTTCTCCCGCAGTATACATTTTTTCTTCCATCTGATTTTCCTCCATTCCTCCCTTTACATCTTGAACTAAACTGAGCTGATACAGATATCTGCAAAAAAGCGTAGATTGACAATCTGTGCGCACACTGTCAACCTACGCTTTCATCATAAAGGGTTCCCTTAGGGAAGAGTCAAGCACTTTTTTATCTGTCTATTTCCATGACGGATCCGTGGCATATTTCATGAATTCCGGATAAATCACCCGGTATCCCTCCTCCTTAATGTGCATCCCTTCTATGGTATACCCTTCCCGTAAACATCCCTTTGCATCCATTAACGGGGCATTGATGTCAATTTACCTTGCTCCCCTTTCTTGTGCCAGCATTTTTTCCGGGAATCCTCCCGCACCATGTTCCGCAATTCATTTATGTACCTGTCAAAACTGCATTCCTTGGTTCCATAGGTCATCTGCAAATCGTATTCCAGGGGAATCCAGGTTGATAAATCCGCTTCATTGTGCTGTATCAGGGCTTCCAGCTTATCCAGCGCCTTATACAGCTTTGCTTCTGAGGTCTGCTGTTCCTTCATCTCCCGGAACAGCTCGCTCAGTTCCCCGTGATAGGGCTCCGGCAACTGCCCCAGCAGCCACGAAACTGCTGTATCTTCCACCGCTTCATCCTTCCCGGTTTTTTCAAAAGCAGGAATATCCCCGGTCACTGCTTCCCCCATGTCATGAAACAGACACATACGAATCACCTTGTCTATATCCGCATCCGGAAATTCATCTTTCACAAGATAAGCCATCAGCGCCAGCCTCCAGCTGTGCTCTGCCACACTCTCATGCCGCCCTGAGGAGGTATAGGAATGCCTCGTGTTACACTTCATTTTTTCAGCAATGCTCAAAAAATCCAGAAACGCCCTGATTTCCATTTATTCACTTTCCTTCACTCATAATCATACCCGGGCTCTTTATAAAGTCTGCCCCGTTTCGGTGCAATCTCCCGGTCCCAGACCTGTTCTTTCCAATCTTCCTGCTGTACATCCTCAATTGCCACCGAGACACTGCTAAGTTTCGTCCCGAAAATCTCAGCCACATCCTCTGCTATTCTTTCTGCCAGCTTATTCTTCTGTTCCTCTGTTCTACCCGGATAACACTTAATATCAATATGCGGCATTGTTCTCACCCCCTGACTTTTTCTTCCCTGTACCGCTTATTTTACCACAGATGAATCTGCTCTACAATCATCCCTCTATCCTTTTTATACGTTCAACGTAACAGTTCAACCTCCGGTTTACTCCGTTTGAAATCTGCGTTATTGTTTTGGTCTGAAAAGTTTTATATAATCAACCTGTACAAAGAAATGAAGCTTCATTACCGAAAACGAAAGGAAAATATATCATGAACTTAGGAAATAAAATTAAGCTTCTTCGCCTGAAGGCAGGAGCCACACAGGAAATGTTGGCTGGTGAGCTTGGCGTCAGCTGCCAGTCTATTTCAAAATGGGAGAATGATGTCTGTGCTCCCGACATCACATTACTGCCGAAAATTTCAGAGTTTTTCGGCGTGACAATCGATGAACTTTTTGATTTATCCGTGGATCAGAAGCTGCACCGCATTGAGAATATGCTGGACTATGAAACCGAGCTTTCCGACGCAGATTTCCGTGAGACAGAACGTTTTCTCACCGAGCAGCTCGAGACCTACGATGTAACCCACCCGGACCGCCCCAACGGCAGAATCTATTCCTTTTTGGCGCATCTGTATCATCACAGAATAACCAGCGACAGCAAAAAGGTCAGCGAATATGCAAGACGAGCCATGCGGCTTAGCCCCGAAATCAAGGAGGACCAATGGCTTTTACAGGCCAGCGAGGGTGCAGCCATAGCCGACTGGAACTGCAGAAACCACAATAAGACCATTCTGTTTTTTAAAGAGCTTGTCGCAAACCATCCGGAGATATCAAGAAATTATCTGTATCTGATGGATAATCTGCTTCTGGACCACAGAACCGTCGAAACAAAGGAATACCTGGATATTTATCGGACACTGAATGACAGAAAGGATTTTCAGATTCCGGTTTACGAAGCAAGAATTGCCTTGGCTGAACATCGTCCCAAGGATGCGGAAGCTATCCTTGCCCAGATGGAAGAGACCTATCCCGATGATCCATGGGTACTGTTTGAACTGGCAGGCTTTTCCGCCGATGCTTGTAAATACGACGAAGCCATCTCTTATTACGAAAGATCCTATGCTGCGGAGAAAACCAGACCCCGGTATATAGATGCCCTCCAGGGCGAAGCAATTGTCTATGAAATTCAGGGCAAATATGAGGATGCCCTCCTCTGCCTTGAACGTATTAAAAAGAATCTGGCAGAAGAATGGGGCATCACAGAGGGCGCTTCTGTTCTAGAGATTGAGAAAGAAAAGCAGAGAATTCTTAATTTCAATGACAAATTCAGGTAAAAATTTCTTTATGACAGGGGGACACTCCTCGCAAGCGTCCCCCGTCATTCTACATCGATTCAGAATATTTCTACACAAATCTTTTCTTAGTAAGGTAAACAATTGTCAGATATGTTCTTGTAATCTTTCCGCCATGACGTACAGCCAAATACGATATCTCCCAGCATGCCCTCTCCTGTTCTTCTTTACTAAGCTGCAAAAATTGGTTTCCGGTTTTCACAAAACCACAGTAATCCTCCGCACTATATTCCAGAATCCATTTATCCCTGTATATTTTGGGAAAACAGAAGAATCCGCTGTTTGCTATCTCAGTTGAAATGTAATGAATTTGCTCTTCAGCCTGTGATTCCGTCACAAAGTCAGCAAAGCCTCCATACTTATTCGAAATCTTTAATAGCTCACAATCCTCATGACAATTCCCCGAGCATCTGCGCCGGATTTTCCGCCGCTTTCACATTTCCGAAGGCTTTGACTATAATTCCCTCTTCATCAATCAGATAAGTTGTACGAACCACACCCATGGATACTTTTCCGTAGTTTTTCTTCTCTTTCCATACGTCATAGGCCTGAATGGCTTTCAGCTCCGGATCTGACAGCAATGTAAATCCAAGATGATATTTTTCCTCAAACTTCTTGTGTGATGCCACAGAATCCTTACTGATGCCAAGTACTATGGCACCTTTTTCCATAAACTGCGGATAGAGTTCGCTAAAACCGCAGGCCTGCTTTGTGCATCCCGGGGTATTGTCCTTGGGATAAAAATACAAAATTACTTTCTTTCCTGCATACTCACTCAGGGCATGCATCTCACCATTCTGATCCGGCAATAAAAAATCCGGTGCCTTTGTTCCTACTTCTAACATAAGCTTCCTCCTTGTCGCGGGGACGATTTATACTTATGATTATATCAAACTTACACCTTCAGTTCTACCGTTCATGTGGAAATTTTCGTATTCGGAGAACTATGGAATATCTAGTTTCCGGAGCTCTTGTAATGCTTTATACTTATCCTCCAGAACAGATATGCCAAAAGATACATCCCCACCCCCACAAACGGAGTCAGATACATGTAAACCTCCGGATACTGTGCCATATCTTCCTTTCTGAGCAGAAACTGTGCCGGAAAATAGTTGATAAAGGCAAAGGGCACCACATAAATCATCACAAACTGAATTGCCTTATGAAAAATGCTGATAGGATAGCCTGCAAATTTTCTGGCATTCCAGTAAAACAATTCCTTGATGCTGTTCGTCTCCAAAAGGTAAATGTTCAGGGTTGCCAGAGTCAGAAACACCGCTCCCTGAATCAGAACTCCTCCTATAATCGTCACAATATAATATCCTATGGTGAGTCCGTTCCAGACCACGCCCACCTTACCGGCTGAAAGAAGGAACAGCAGAATTCCCAGTCCTCCGTGCCCAACGGCGGCGAACCAGTCCGCATTTGAAAAAATCAGTTGAAACAAAAGTCCCCTGGGACGCAGTATATAGCGGTCAAAGCCTCCGTTTCTGACCGTTCCTCCAAAGTCCCGCAGTCCCGTGAAAAAAATAATCAGAATACCATAGGTCACGAACAGAAGACTGAACAGAAACAGTAATTCATAAATATTCCACCCATTCAGGGTGTCAAATTTCGTCAAAGTAAAATAAATCACCAGTATACCCGTTGCCTCTCTGCAAAATACAGCCAAGGAACGCAGGATTGCATCCACCTTATACTGAAACCATGACCTGAAAATCATTTTTGTATATACACCGGCAAGGTGCATCGTATCATTTATTATTCTCATTGTGTTTCTTCACCCTCCCTGTACAACCAGCTTTCTCTGACCCTTTTTCCACAATACGGCACCGCTGACCAGCAGGACGGCAATCCAAAATCCCTGTGTTGCAAAACGGAACAGTATCTCCCTGCCGCACAACTGCCCCAGATAAATCTGAACCGGGGTAAAGTAAATGGAGGAAAACGGCGAGAAACGGATGATACCTCTCATCCAGTCCGGCATGAACCAAAGCGGAATCATGGCACCGGAGAGGACATTGACAAACACGTTTTTAATTGTCATGATTGCCCATACATTCAACAGCCAGAAGGAAAGCATCTGCATCAGAAAGCTGATTCCAAACAACACACCATACCCAAGAAGTGCACTGAATAGGAATGCCAGAAAAACAAACGGACTTGCGGGTGCTTCCATACCGATTGCAAGAACAGTCACCGCAAATGCGGGAGTAAAGTGAAAAATCAATTGAAACAATGCATTGCCCAGATTGCTGGCCAGCATTCTACCATGAAAGCTTACGGGAAGCAAGAGTTCCGTGGCAATACTGCCATCCCGGATCCTGTTGGGCAGATAGTAATCATCTACACCGAATACCGCTTCCAGCCCCATGGAAAGGATAAAATTTGTGGTCACCATTGACATAGTGATGCCGTCGACTTCAGTTCTTCCGCCGTATAAGGTCCTGTAAATCTCCCAGAAGATAAAGATTCTGATAATCGTATTTAAAATGCTCATCAGATGGTTAAAACGATAGGCACTTTTCTGCAGAAAGCTCTTTTTCGCAAAGGCAAGGTACGGAGATAAACGCATGCTTACACCTCCCCGTTGTACATTCTTTGAATAATACTTTCTATTTCCGGCTCTGTCACCGTGAGATCCCGGATGTTGTACCGGCTGAGCAGGTGACTCATCAGCTCATTGATATTCACCTTTGCATTGTCAAAGACAAAGCTCTTCTTACGGTCTTCTATGTCTGTGATGACTACATTCTCCATGGGCGGGACGACAGCCTCTTCTCCGAATTCCACCACAAGCTGCCTTGAGGTTCCGTATTTTTCTCTGATTTCCTGCAGAGTGCCATCGTACATCTTTGCTCCTTTGTCAATAATAATCAGCCTTTTGCAGGTCTTTTCAATATCCTGCATATCATGGGTGGTAAAGAGCATCGTGACCTCGTCCTCCGCATTCAGCTCCCGGATGAATTCACGAATGGTCTCCTTTCCCAGCACATCCACGCCAATGGTGGGTTCATCAAAAAAGACAATCCGGGGGGAATGAAGCAGCGCAGCCACAATATCAGCACGCATTCTCTGACCGAGGGAAAGCTGACGGACAGGCTGATTTACAAAGCTGCCCATATCCAACATCTCCATAAACCTGTCCAGATTTTTCCGATACTTCTCCTCCGGTATCCGATAAATTGCCTTTAATAATTCGAAGCTGTCAATCACCGGCAGATCCCACTGGAGCTGGGACTTCTGTCCGAACACCACACCGATTCCGGCCACATACGCTTTTCTCTGCTGGTAGGGCACATAACCGTTTACCACTATCCTGCCCTTATCCGGACAAAGGATGCCTGACAGCATCTTGATTGTGGTGGACTTACCCGCACCGTTGGGCCCAATAAACCCTACCATCTCCCCCTTTTCAATGGAAAAGCTTACATCATTCACGGCCTTTCTTTCTTCGAATTTCGGTCGAACCATATTGGCCAGCATCCCCGGGATTCCCGCGCTTCTCCTGCTGATTCGAAATGACTTGGTAATATTGCTTACTTCGATAAAACTCATGTCTACCCCTCCCGAACAATATTTTTTATCGTATCCCCAAGATCAGCCTTTTTCACCTGCACAGACAGTATCTTCGTCTGCGGCACAATGTGGGCCAGTATCTCAGCGGCAGATATATGATTTGAGTCATAAGAAAATGCCAGATGCTGACGGTCGATGCAATAGTTCTCTATGGGCAAATCACCAAAATCCGGACACCTCCCCTCGAAAACAAGTTCACAGACATCCATAGGTGCATATTTTTTGAGCAAAAGCTCTCTCGTCCCGTAGAAGATGCTGCGTCCCCCGTCAAGCAGGAGGATTCTGTCACACAGAGCAGAAATCTCTTCCATGTCATGAGAGCTGATTAGAATCGTAGCTCCCTCCCTCTTCCTCTCCTCCAGCAGCTCCCGCAAAGCAGTCTTGGCATTCTGGTCCAATGCGATACCGGGTTCGTCCAGGATAATCAGCTTCGGACTGTGCAGCAATACTGCCCCCAGCTCCGCCCTTCTCCTCTGCCCCAGGGAAAGAGCCTTGGGACAGGCATCCAGGTAATCCAGATATCCCAAACGCCTTCCAAGCGCCTCATATGCAGCCTGAAACTCCTCTTCCTTCATTCCATACGCCCATTTCCGCTCTGTAAAACTATTCCCAAGGGTACTCTCTGCCTGAAAAACAGGAATATCCGCAAATAAGACGCCTATCTCCGCCGCTATCTCCCTTTTTGCTTTTACCGCAGGCTTTCGCATGGTGTAAACCATTCCCTCCCGGGGCTCCAGCAGTCCGCACGCAAGCTTCAAAAGGGTGGTTTTTCCTGCGCCGGAAGCGCCAATGATTCCTACTGTGTTTCCTTTGGGAACGTATACATTCACATTGGACAAAATAAACTTACTTACGTTTTGAAAAATAACCATTTGCCATTCCTCTTATGCCAAAATAATACCCCCTTGCACCTATATGACACAAGGGGGGTGGGACAAACAATATCTATTGTGGGATAAAAACATTTACGCAAAAATAGCCGTCTTCTTCATAAAAGTCGTACATGCCACCGTTTCTGTCCACAATTTCTTTTACCTGTGAAACGCCAAGCCCATGGATATCTTTTTCCTGCTTTGTTGTCACAAGCTCCGGATTACCTGCCAGCACCGACTCTCTGATTCTGTTGCGGACCGAAAGCGCATCATAACCCTTTTTGCGGTATACCTTTACGGACATTTCCCCGGCCTGCTCTTTTTTGCAGGCCTCTATGGCATTATCCAGCAAATTATTGAAGATTGCTGAGAAATCAATGCTCTTCAGCCTTGCAAAGGACACCTGGTCAATCTGGGCTTTTACATCGATTCCGTTTTTCCGGGCAACCTCCAGCTTTTCATTCAGAATATGATTTAATAAGGAATTTCCCGTCTCCACATAGCTCTGTACGGCACTCAGCCGGTCCAGAATCTCTGATGTATAAGCTCTGGCTTCCGGGTATTCACCTCCATTGAGATAAGAGGCAATTACCAAAATATGGTTGCGCATGTCATGCTTCAGTTTTCTCACCCGGCTGTGCAGCAGTCGAATCTCCTGCTCCTGCTTTTCCGTCTGCTCCAACTGCCATTTATAATGCTCCAGTTGTACTCTCAGCTCCTGATTCTCTGCAAATAATTCCAGGTTCTGCTCTCTCAGCACATCCGATTCCTTCTGTTCTCTTTTGTTCTTCATTCCCTCATATACCTTAATATCTGCTCTTTTACCGTACCGGCATACAGCTTTCCTATGGGTATCGCCTCACCTGAGGCAAGCCTCAGCTCTTCCTGCGTCATTACCGTGACGAACTCCTGGTTTACCAGAAACCCTTTATGAGCCCTGATAAAACCCTCCGGCTCCAGCGTATTTTGAACGGCTGTCATAGTGCTTCGCAGCCGATAGGTACCCGTCTGCAGATGCACAATCAGATAATTCCCCTCTGCTTCAAAATAGCGGATGTCCGACAAAAGCACACTCACCTCACCACCTTCTGCGCGGAAATGAAATCTTTTTTCCTTTGTCCGCACTTCTCTGATACAATCCGCCAGTACCTCCGGCAGTTCTTCTCTCAGATATCTCTTTCTCACAAATGCAAAGGGATGATATTTCAGGCTGTCGTAGACAAGTTCATCGTGGGCGGTCACAAAGATGAGAATCGGTTTCTTCCCGACGGCATTCATCAGACCCGCCACCTCCAGTCCGCTTTTTTCAGGCATATCTATGTCCAAAAGAACAGCATCCGCTTCCTCTGTCCTTAACATTTCCAACAATGCATCCCCGGTCAGACAGGTTTTCACAGTTTCTTCCGGCAACAGCTCCCGCACCATTCCCTCTATGTCTGCAACCATTTTCCTTTCATCGTCACATATCAAAATCTTCACTTTTTTACCTACCTGTCTGCCTGGCTCTGAACAGTTACCAAATAAGTATATCACACTCTGCATAAAAATCCAGAAAAATCAATGTCTTACACAAAGGGAGCAACTATGCCGACAAAAGGCCATAATTCGATAAAAAACTACAAGGAGCTTAATGTTCCCTTTATGCTTCCACCAATTCTATCATTCCGCTATCGGGACTCATGAGAAAACATACTCTTTTTCCATCAATTGCCACTGCCTCTGTGGGCGCATCAATCTGGGTATATCCGGCTTCCTTTAATCTTTTTATCTCTTCTTCTATACAAGCTGTCAGGTAGCCTATATGATAAGGCTTGTTTTTGCAGGTTTTCATCAAGCCATAGGCAACCGATGCTTCCGACTTCGGGCTGACCAGTTCCACACAATATCCCTCATTATCCCAGAAGCTGATATCCACATTTCTGACGGGGTCAAATACTACCTGTGTCTTACGACAATATCCCAATTGTTCCAAATCCTTTTCCGCATTTTTAATATTCTTAACCAGATAACCTATATGATGTACTTTCATTCTATTTCCTTTCAAAAAGGGTAACTAATCATTTGCAAAAGTCCGATTTTACAACAGAAAAGGAATGCATATTTAAGAATTTACCATCCTGGTAAATTCGATGACGGAGGGTACCCTCCTCCACAAAATGAGATTTCTTCAAAATCTTTTCCGCAAAAATATTGCCTTCCACCGTGCGTGCCGTTACGCAATTGAGCCTCAATGTATTAAATGCAAGATCCAGCATTCCGTTCAGTGCATCCGTAATATCGCCTTTGATTCTGTCCTCAGGCTTTGCGCTAATCTTATGTCCAATCTCCGCGGTTCCGTTATAGGTATCAATATCAAACAGCATAATCACGCCAATTGTTTTTCCATTGGAAAGCTCAATCATAAGCCTGATTTGTTCCTCCGAATTGTGGTAGTTAGCCATCCATTCGCTCTGCTCTTTCTCGCTAATCGGCAAAGTGCAATGTCCCATGGCTTTTTCAATGGCTTCAGAATTCATCATCTCGTACAATAAATCAAAATCCCGCTCTTCGATCGCTCGTAATGTTACACAACCGTTTTTAATCCTCATCGTAATCCTATATGTCGCTTATGAAAACAAAACAACATTTTCCTTTCGTTTATTTATCTCTTAAGAAATCTTTTTCTCTATGATGGCAATCATATCTCTCACATTGGTAATCAGAGAGGCCTCTTCCATTTCAAACCGCATTCCGAATCTGCGCTCACAGGCCATCAGCAGGTTAATCTGCTCATAACTGTCCCAATCGTCCACATCCTCCGCTGAAGTCTCCTCCGTAATCACCAAAGTATCATCATCAAACACTTCGCGAAAAATCTCGTTCATCACCTTCAAAATTTCTGCTTTATTCATAAATAGCTCCTTCCACACGTATCCTTTTATTTTTTCTTTTGTACCTACAGTCTATGTCAAGCCCCCAGACCGTTGCCCCCTCATTATCCTCAAGCATTTCGAATCCCATTTCCTTGTACAGAGTACTGACCATCTTATTTTTTGCAGTCGGATAATAATATCCTATCAGCCTGGTAATCCCCCTGTTTTTGCAGCCTGCAACAAATTCATCGAGCATTGCTTTTTCCATGTCCCTTTTCAGCACACGGCAGCTCATCAACCACAGTTCTATATGACAATTCGTATCTTCCACCCGGCCAATCATGACCGAAACCACACCATTATCTCCAAAACGATCCTGCAGGCTCCCAAATAACGTAATGTACGCATCATCCCTTGCAATTGCTTCTATTTGAGCCTGTGTCAATCGTTTTGTCGTCAGATTGAACTGGTTGCTTTTGTTGGTCAATTGGGCAATTCTGGCATAATACATGGGCACAAACCCCTTGATTACAGCACGCATCTCCAAGGATTCCAGATATTCTCCATAATCTGAAAATTTCACGGCAAATTCCGTTCTTGCAGCATTTTCCTTCAGCATCTGACTTCGCTGTACATCATCCTCGGAAAGGTAAGTCGGTTCAAAGTATCCGGCTCTGCTGAGGAGCGTGGTATAATGGGCGGCATCCTCCAACTCCGGCGCTGTTACTCCGGGTATCCGCTCTGTCACAATCATGCGCTCCGCAGGATTATCATCCAAAAATACCATGCTTTCCGGAAGTACATTGACCTCCTGCGCAATCTGAATGAAGTTCACATCCTTGGGTTCCCAATTAGCCTTAATTGCAACGAAATCCTGCTCCTTCAGAAGACAATCCGGATGTCGCAGGCCGTCCAATGCATTTTCCTGATGATTCTTGGAGTCAATTGCAAGAAATACGCCCGTATCCTGCTGAAGCTTTATATACTTCTGAAACTCATAATAGGCCTGTCCTCTCGGATCCTCCGGTCCCATAGCCAGGTTTTCCGGTCCGTCGTCTCCGACAATGCCGCCCCAGATTGTATTGTCTAAATCCAATACCAACCCCTTCTTATTCCTGCCAAAAACAGATTTAATAATGTTCGCCAGATTGAATGCCAGGTATGGTATTGCAGGCACGGCTACTGCATACTTGTACATGTACCAGTAATATGGATCACTCCATTTCAGTAAACCATAATCTGCAGAAGCATAACAAATATCACATAGGAAAAAATCACTATGAGAGCAGGCGTAATCCGCCAATTTTGCATTCATTTCGAGAATGTAATGTGTGGTTCCATGTATGTCATAAGCATCCCTATTACCAAGTAACCGGTTTACCGGCATCTCAAAATTGTTCTGTATAATCGGACACTTGAATGTCTCATGAAGCCGTTCCCACATTGTCTCATATTTGCAGTACTCCTGAGTTATCATCTCTTCGACTTCTTGAAGAGTATTTCTCAAATCTGGAACAAGCGACAGATTTCTGTTAGAAGTACAAATATAAATAATATCCGGTTGAAATGCCAGAAATTCCTCACCGGGAAACATAGCTTCTTCATAGTACTTGTTGTATTCCGACTCATAAAAATAAGGATGGATACCGTAATTCAAAAGAAAAAGCTCAACCGCATTTACAATGTTTTTTGTGGTCTGTCCTCCCAAAACAGCAATACGCTTCTCCACCCGCTTATCACAGGTATCCTCAAGGAGCCTTCTTCTCAATTGCTTTCTTTTCGTCATTATCGCTTCTGCATCAAACGGATACTCCAGTTCCTTCATCCTAAATGTCTCCTAATCTGCTTCGCCATCGGAGGAAGTTCACCATTGGCGGTACATACTCTCCTGTGGTTTCCGTAAATAATGAAATCCCTACGACAAAATGCGCATACTAATATTTATAGTATATGTAATTTGAAATCAAATATCAATAGTCTATTTATGCAACAACCTTATATTTGTAGTATATATGTGGAATATTATAGGTAGTTTATAGTTATAACAGGAGATGCATTAAGATGAGTGAAATCGCAACAATTGTCGGGCAACGGCTTCGTCTGAGACGGCAGGAATTAGGCTACAGTCAGGAGTTGACTGCAGAAAAAGCCGGATTACATCCGACTTATATTGGTCAGGTCGAACGCGGTGAAAAGAACGCGACGATTGAAAGCATCGAAAAAATATGCATTGCTTTGGATTACCCTCTGGAAGATTTGTTTAACAAGATTGTTACTTCCAATACCAGGTGCAATACTGCCCAAAAGTGCTATGATCTTATCGTCCGTCAATCTATGAAAGATCAGGAAAATATGTATATTTTGATAGAAGACATTATTAAATACAAGCATAAAGACTAATTCAAGATTTGTATCCACGAAAAAACGTCAAACCATGCGCTTACCGTTCAGCGCATAAACCCTAATAAATATGCTGCAAAATCCAATCAGGTTTTGCCTTGACATTCTGCAATGGAAATTTTTCTGTCTCAGCCTGTCTCACCATTTGCCTCTTCATCATAAAATCATCCTCATTTTGAATTTGTGTTTCCGGCCTGCCTGATATATAATACAAGAGGCCGGGAACCATTTAACCCCGGCATCAATACAATCAGATAGCGGCTTTATACTTCTTTCCAAGGTATGCTACCATGAAATCAATGAGGTGATGTAAGATATGACGCAAGACAGTTCCTATACAATCGTTACATTAACAGAAAAGTTCAAGACTTCGTTTGAAGCCTTGGTGACGGAATATTTGCCCGGAAGCAACCCCTTGGAGATATACAAAAGATACGCCTCCTCCGACGGAATCGTGCTCCTCGCGGTGCAAAAGGACACTGTCCTTGGCTGTGTCTTTGGCTGGCCTACGCCAAGGCCGGGAGAATACCTGTTGGACGGTATCGCCGTGTTGTATCACTTCTGGCGGCAGGGGCTGGGCTCCGCCCTCCTGCATGAATTTCAGACAGCCGTGGAAAAGAAAGGTTTTCAACTTATTTCTCTGGGCTCTGCAGGCGGATTTGTGGAAAAATTCTATTTAAGCAACGGATTCCGGCCCGACTGCTATAAAACAGATATGGACGGAGTCTTTATATCAGTGAAAGAATTCAATGACTTAGAAGATTATGCAAGCTATCGGCGCCCGGAGGGTAACGGATTCGTGGTAATGGAAAAAACAGTCAACCACCGGGTTTGACTCTTCTGTTCTCATACAATTCCTGATTTTTACTATTTTGTCAGGTTCTTATTCATTTTGCAGCCTGATCTGCTCTTCCTTTATCAGGGGATAGCGCACCAGCCGCTCCCCGTCCAGATTCTCTCTGTGCATGTCCACTGCAGTAATCTGATGATTATCATAAGAGGTATAGTAGTAAATTCCCTTTGTCGCATTGCAGCAGGAGGTATATATGGTTATCTCGTATTTCCCCTCCTCCAGCTCACAGCAGCCTCTCTGTTGGTCTACCGAGCCGAGAATATGGAAAAACTGGCTGACGCTCTCCTTCTCACTTTCGCCGGAAAGAGAATTCATCTTTACGAATGCCACTCTGACAAAACGGGACTGGGAGGACAGGTCACCGGGAAGCCCCAGGGCTCCCATGCCTCTGCTGTAGCGCTGCAAATCCAGCCCGGACGCAAAGTGGTTTTCCGGAGATTTTGGGGACAGATTCATATAGTTGTTCAGGGCAAACAGCTGTTGGTCAAAGGTAGGATTATTGGTCATCACTCCCACCGGGTTATCATATACTTTGATGCCTTCCTTCACCGACTCCACAACGATGGATTCCTCAGAGTCTGCTATCATCCAATGAAGCTGAGCCAGGGGCAATTTTTCATTAAAAGGTGTATTCAACAGATTGATTTTCTCAACAAGCTGTCTCGCCTCCCTGACAGTACTGCACTGACTGAGAATCCAGGGAATGAACTCATACTGCGCAATGTTATCCTTTCCTTCGGCACTTCCTCTGTAAAACGCGTTGCCTACAAAATTCAGCCCCGCCATTCCCAGCCCCTTCTCGTTAATGGCATCATAATACAGCGGATAATCTTCCGTCACATATGCCATACCAATGATTGCATAGTGAGAATTCATACTTCCCTTTTCTTTAAAATGAAACGGATAGTTTCTGGGGGTAATCGTCACCTCATCCCCATAAGAGAACTCATAATCCAGTGTTCTTCCAAAATAGAAATCCTTCGTTTTATAGGTTGCCGCCGTACACATCCCAAGGCTCCTTTCTCTGATTCACTTTTCCCCACACCTTGTAATTATTCTGTCACTTATTTTGCCTTTTCCCCTGCGCTTTATTCACAGCGGAAGCGTTTATGGTCATTTCTTTCAGAAGAATCTCAACATCTCCATATTTACGCGTTCAGAATCTTCATAAACTCTTCGCCGGTGATGGTTTCCTTCTCGTACAGATACTGTGAAAGCTCATCCAGCTTTGCACGATTCTCCATCAGAATCTGGCCTGCCTTCTCATGCTGTTTCTTGACAAGCGCTACTACCTCTTTATCAATGGCTGTCTGCGTCTCTGCCGAGCAGCTAAGGGACGTATCCCCGCCCAGATACTGATTGTTTACTGTTTCCATTGCCACCATGTCAAAATCCTTACTCATGCCGTATCGGGTAATCATTGCCCTGGCCAGCTTGGTTGCCTGCTCAATATCGTTGGAGGCACCCGTGGTCACAGAACCGAATACAACTTCCTCTGCAGCACGGCCTCCCGTAAAGGTAGCAATCTTATTCTCAATCTCTTCCTTCGTCATCAGATAATGATTGCCTTCTTCCACCTGCATGGTATAACCGAGAGCCCCGGAGGTTCTGGGAACAATGGTAATCTTCTGAACCGGTGCGGAATCCGTCTGCTTAGCGGCTACCAGTGCATGTCCGATTTCATGATATGCCACAATCAGCTTTTCCTTATCTGTCAGAATGGCATTTTTCTTCTGATATCCTGCAATTACCACCTCAATGCTCTCTTCCAGGTCCGCCTGGGTAGCTGCATTTCTGCCGTCACGAACCGCACGGAGAGCAGCTTCGTTTACAATATTTGCTAGCTCCGCACCGGAGGCACCGGAGGCCATTTTCGCAATTTTACCAAAATCCACATCCTCATACAGCTTAATCTTTTTGGCATGAACCTTTAAGATTTCTTCCCGCCCCTTTAAATCAGGCAGTTCCACAGGCACTCGTCTGTCAAAGCGTCCGGGGCGCAAAAGTGCAGGATCCAGACTTTCCGGACGGTTGGTTGCCGCCAGGATAATCACACCGTTATTTCCCTCAAAGCCATCCATCTCTGTCAGCAGCTGATTCAGGGTCTGCTCACGCTCGTCGTTACCCCCAAGCTGACCGTCACGCTTTTTACCGATGGCATCTATCTCATCGATGAACACAATACAGGGTGCCTTCTCCTTGGCCTGGCTGAACAAATCTCGCACCTTGGAGGCTCCCATACCAACAAACATTTCCACAAATTCCGAACCGGACATGGAGAAAAACGGCACATTTGCCTCACCTGCCACCGCCTTTGCCAGCATAGTCTTACCTGTTCCGGGAGGGCCTACCAGCAGAATTCCCTTAGGCATGGAAGCTCCGATTTCCTTATACTTATCGGGATTATGCAGATAGTCTACAATTTCCGTCAGATTCTCCTTTGCCTCATCCTCTCCCGCAACGTCAGCGAACCTTATGCCATCCGAGGATTTTACATAGACCTTGGCATTGCTCTTGCCCATTCCGAACATCATGGAATTGCCTCCGGCCTTCTTTGCCATCTGGCGATACATCAGCTGCCCAAGGGCGATAAAGATAAACATAGGCAGAATCCAGGAAAGAAAAATACTTAAGAAGGGGGACATCTCCTCCACAATTTCACTGGAAAACTGGGCTCCGTTCTCGTACAGTCTCTCTGTCAGCCCCGGGTCGTATACCGGACCGGTTTTGTAGATATTTTTTTCTTCTTTGTCCGTAAATACAATCTGGTTGTCCTCTAGCTGCACATAGCCGATTTCACCGTTGTAGGTCATTTCCATAAAGGTACCGTAATCGACCTCCTTCACGGCACGCTGTGCAATCCTTGGAACCAGCAAAGAATTAATCAGAAAAATAGCCAGCAAAGCTATCAGGTAATAAAATATAAAAGGCTTCTTATTGGGTTCCTTTACTTCCTGCATTTTTTCTTCCTCCGCCTCATAAATGTTTGATACAGAATACTTGTACCGATTATAATAAATAATAATATTCTTTGTTAAAAAAGCAAGAAACTGTTTCTAATAATTTTCCAAAAAAATTATTAAATGCAGGACACCAATTTATACCAGCTTATAAACAGCAGCACCGTGTTTGGGCAGCTTTGTCTTGATTACACCACTTATCCTGCTTTCCTTACCGCTCCACAGCTCCTTTGCACAAGTATAGTTATCCAGATCGCACTGCTCTAATTGCAGCCCGACCATCCGCGACCTTTCAGAGATGTTAAACAGTGCTACATAGACTCCCTGTCCATCACGTCGTGGTGCCAGCCATGCAATTTCATCCTCTGTGCGGTATAACTGGTGGGCGCAATGGGTTGTCTTTTCAATTTCCAAAATGTCTGCATTTGTCAATAGGCGCAAAGAAAAATCATCATTCTTGGGAAGGTCTCCTCCTGCAATCAGGGGTGCTCTCATCATACACCACAGGCTCATCATCGTCATCTGCTCATCCTTGGAAAAATGTGTCCAATCCGTAGCATCCGTACATTGTCTGAGTGCCCCCACCGGAAGCATATCCGCATCCGGCCAATGCCCGGGGCCCGCATGAGTGCACCATTTTTCAGCTCGTTCAAACATCGCCAGAAGCAGCTTCCAGTCGTCCCAGAAGTCATCTGTTATTCTCCACATGTTTGCATATTTTTTCAGATGCTCAGCCTTATCAAGAGGCGCCGGCCCCGGAGACAGGGACAGAACCATCTCTCTTCCACACTTTCTAAGGGATTGACTGATGATTTCTATCTCTTTCTCACAGTGAGGGTATTCCCTTGCAATATCATCCACCTTTACAAAATCCACACCCCATTGCGCATATAACGCAAAAATGCTCTCATAATACGCTCTGGCGCCTTCCTCCATCTGCAAACATTTCAAGCCATACATATCCGGATTCCAGCAGCAGATGGAATTGGGGTCTGCAATCTCATCGGCAGTATATTCCGTCCCATAAACCTGCAATCTTAAATGTGCCGCCATTCTGGGCATTCCCCTCATGATATGAATACCGAACTTTAATCCAAGGCTATGTACATACTCTGCTAAGGGAGCAAAGCCCTTTCCTCCGGCTGCAGAGGGAAATCTGTTTTCGGCCGGCAGCAATCTTCCGTATTCATCCATACTTACTTCCGAAAAAGGCTCATAGGCATGAGAACCGGCCGTTGGCTGGTACCACTGGATATCCACAACAACATACTCCCACCCATACTCCTTCATATACTTTGCCATATATTCGGCATTTTCTCTAACCTGCTGTTCCTTCACAGCAGCCCCATAGCAATCCCAGCTATTCCATCCCATCGGTGGGTTCTTCGCAACCATATTTTTTCCTCCTATGCTGAAGACTTCTTATAAACATATTATTCACCCACGGTTCACTTGTCAATGGCGTTGAGATGCCTGTTTTTTCATATACAGTTGAAAGTTTACCCTAGAAAAGGTATAATGGTATCAGGTTGCTGTAAACAATCTGATAAGCAAAGGAGAGATACCATGATTATTGGCGAAGAATTACCAAACATTCCCTGGCAGGACAGACCTGAGGGATGCACTGATGTTGTATGGAGATACAGTGCAAATCCCATCATTGGAAGGCACGCGATTCCCGGTGCAAACAGTGTCTTTAACAGCGCAGTCATTGCGAAGGACGGCGCATTTGTGGGCGTATTCAGAAGCGATGACACGTGTATGAAGTCTCATTTGTTTCTGGGCAGGAGCCTGGATGCCATCCACTGGGACATTGAGCCTGATATCTTAAAGCTTTATGACGAGAATACCGGGGAATATGTAGGTACTGCAGACGGCTATGACCCCAGAGTCTGCCTGATTGAGGATAAGTATTATGTAACCTGGTGTACTCAGTTCGAGGGCGGCAAGGGACCCACCATAGGGGTAGCCTTCTCTTACGACTTTAAGACCTTTTACAGATTACCGGACGCTTTTATCCCCTTCAATCGAAATGGTGTGTTGTTCCCCAGGAAAATCAATGGCAAGTTTATGATGTTCTCCCGTCCCTCCGACAATGGGCATACTCCCTTTGGCGATGTTTTCTTAAGCCAGTCACCCGACATGATTCATTGGGGGGAGCATCATCATGTACTTGAGCCAAGAGATTGGGCATGGACAAAGGTAGGAGCAGGCCCCATTCCCATAGAAATCGATGAAGGCTGGCTCATGCTCTTTCATGGGGTAGGACAGACCTGTAACGGTATGATTTATAATATGGGAGCAGCTATATTGGATAAGGAAGAACCCTGGAAGGTAAAATATCGTTGCCGACCTTATATTCTGCATCCGGAAACCACCTATGAGTGTGTTGGAGATGTCCCCAATGTATGCTTCCCCTGTGCAACTCTCTGCGACGTCGAGACAGGACGTATTGCTATTTACTATGGTGCAGCAGATACGGTTGTAGCACTTGCTTTTACCCAGGTTGATGAATTGGTTGACTATATCAAAAAGAACAATTGCGTATAGAAAATGAGATATAGATGAAAGGGCGTTCTGCATTTTCGCAAAACGCCCTTTTTCTGTGGTGTACCTACACACCTTAATCCTCTGAAATGCCTCAGGTATAATCAATCACATCGGACTGGAGCCTGTTCAGGAAGCCTTCCACGTCCACGGTGTATTGGCTGAAATCACCGGGGTTCACAAATACGTCAATGTACTGTTCATCCATGGAATTCAAAACAACCTCCTGCCAAATATTTTCACTCTTAAAACGGTAAGTCTTGCCGGAGTATTCGTCCTGATACTCACAAATGATAAAATAAGGATGTCTGCCGTTTACGGAATAGCTTCTGTTGATATCTATGTTAACCACCTTGGCGTGAAGAACCTTGCCGTTTTCACGCAGTCTGTTACGTTTGCTGCTCTTTTTCGCCCTGAGCAGAAGAGGAATGGCACCCACGCTGCCGAAAATCAGCCCCATTCCCATCAGCAGTGCTGTGGTGAAAATATTATTGCTTGCGGAACCTATCCGATTCGGATTGTTGGGGTCGTAGAGGATGGTCATCTTCTTCCCCTCATACATACCGCTGCTGTAAAAATTAAGTGGTCTGTCCTTGTATGTATCACCATTTACCTTGTATGTAACATACACACTGTGATGTATATCACCGTCACTGTCCGTAGAAGTCCTAATCTCACTAATCGTGGCGGTTGTTTCCTTTGCTATTTTCTTAAACTCAAGACTGGATTTCAGAAAAAATACGCCTCCGATAAACAATCCGATTCCCACAATAGCAAAAACTGCAAATATGATTACCTCCACCAGACCGCCATTCCTTTTCTTTTTCATGTGTACTCCTTTCCCGATTCCATTATCAACTATTCTTTGCTAAATTCTACCATATTTTTTCGAAAAAGTGAATAATTTAATTCATTTACCTGTTTCGCATTTTTTAGGTAAATATTGCCATAAAATGTATATTTATGGTATAATTAAATAATAATTGTCGGAAAAGGATGGAGTCCGGATATGAACACAGCGAATGCACAGCCTAAACTTACTCTTGAAGAACTTGATGTCATTTTAGATCGCTATTTGCCTTCTGATGTCCTGGAACAGGCAAAAAGTACAATTCATGATATTTTTCACGAGAACGGTCAGGTAGATTTGTGGAAATACAGGGACCGGATGACAGGCATGTATAATACCCAGGGCATCCTGAAAATACTGAATGATTGGAAGACTCCCTGTATGGAAGCAGGGGAAAATATTCTCATTCTGTGTATTGATGTGGACAGGCTCGAAAATATCAACCGCATCTACGGCCACTCTGAGGGTGATGTGGTGATTCAGACACTGGGACAGATTCTTGAAGACAGCATTACCGAAAATGAAATCTGCGGCCATTTAGGCAGCAGTGAGTTCGCCATTATGATTCGAACCGCTTCCACCGAAGAACATCTGGCTGACAGCTTTCTGCATTCCATCAACTTTCGAATCGACAATTACAACCGGGTTTCCGGCAAGGAATACAGTTTTCATATAACACACAGCATTTCCCTGATAACACCTGAACCCAACACAAATATGTCGGAGGTTCTGGATAAGGTTCTTTCCAAGAAGCGTCTCCAGAAAGAAGGTCGCCGTAATCTCACTGACAACAGTCAGGAGCAGAGCATAGACCCCGAAGAACATCGTCTGGTAAATAAGGTCCTGGATCACAATCTCTTCCGCTACGCATTCCAGCCAATCGTGGACGCAAAGACCGGAGAAATCTATGCTTATGAGGCGTTAATGAGAACAGAGGCCGGCATTCCCTTCTCTCCTCTGGTCATCTTAAAATATGCCACCTTTGACGACAGATTATACGACATTGAACGAGCTACATTTTTCAATGTCCTGCAGCAAATGGCATCGATACCCGACCTGGGAGAACGTAAGGTTTTTATCAACAGCATTCCCACCTGTCAGTTGGTTCCTGCGGATTACAACAAGCTGCGTGCAACCTATGGCAGTCTGTTTGAAAACATGATTGTGGAAATCACCGAACAGACGGAACTAGATGATGATAAGCTGGAGCTCATGCTGACCCGAAGCAGGGAGGATGGCTTCGGTCTCGCCATTGACGATTACGGTACCGGCTACTCAAATACTTCAAGTCTGCTTCGTTACCTGCCCAATTGTGTCAAGATTGACCGGCTGCTGATTGCGGGTATCGAGGAAAACCCCAAGAAGCAGCACTTTGTAAACAACATTATCACCTTTGCTCATGATAATGGTTTTCTGGCTCTGGCAGAGGGTGTGGAGACGGCAGCTGAATTGAAAGCCGTAATACATATGGGCATTGACCTCATTCAGGGCTTTTACACTGCCAAGCCCTCCTTTACCATGCTCAAAGAGCTTCCCGAGGCACTGAAGAACGAGATTATCAGCGACAACATGGGCATGCACGAGAAGGTTCAGCGTAAGATATATATTGTAAACGATGAGCACGAGCTGGTTCTGATGAAACTTGCCCTGGAGCAATATACCGGCATCGTCGTGGCACAGCCGGAGCTTACCCTGATTGGTAACCCCAATTTTCCTGCGGGCATGTCAATAAAAATTAAGGACGGCTGTCAATGCAGACTGACTCTGCGAAACATAAATCTGGAAAGCACGGAAGATCTGCCCTGTATTGATATCGGTAACGGCGCCGGTCTCACTCTGATTCTGGAAGGCAGCAACGTTCTTTCCAAGACCGGAATAAGGATTCCTGAGGGAAGTGTCTGTCGTCTGAGCGGTTCCGGTGACCTCTCTGTCTCCGTAAAGGGGATTAATTGTTATGCCATCGGCAATGACGCCAATTCAGGTGTTGGAACCATTATCTGTGATTCCTCGGGAAAGCTGATTGTCAGAACGGAGGGTAACCACTGTATCAATATCGGAGGCGGCATTTACAGACAAGGGGAGGGTATTCAGATTTTACGTGGAGATATCCGGCTGAATGTGGCAGGCGAGAAAGCAATGGGAATCGGCTGTTGTACCGGTTCTGTTCCCATTCTGGTCAGAGACTGCGCCCTCAACATTGACTTCCGTGTAGCCTCAGGCTGTGCCATCGGAAGCTTGAACAGCGCACAACAGATAAAGATGATGAATATGAACCTGAAAATTGATGGTTCCGGCAGCCACCTCAGCGGTATCGGCAGCATCGAAAACACCTCGGGAGAAATCACTGTGGAAAATGCAGAGGCGCACGTACGGCTCACCGGTCAGAAGGTACGACTCATTGGAAACGAAGGCGGTGGTCTTAATATTACCGTCAACAATACTCATATGACTCTGAACGGAGAAGGCACCAATGTCCTCGGTATCGGTTGCTTTGATGAAAGCTGTATCCTGACTGCCCGGGACAGCACTCTGGATATCCACTTGTTGGCAGCGGAGAATATCGCCATTGGTGCAAGGGATGAAAACTGTACTTTTGAAGGCGGCAAGAGAATCTTACTGATTAATGATTAAGCTCCTGCCCTGATATAATCCTTGCTTTTATGAATTATCTTACCGATGCTTCCAAGTGGTTCTGGACAGCAAAATCAGAATAGGGAAAATTTCCAGTCTCCCGGCCAGCATATCCACTATCAGTATCAGCTTGGAAAATCCACTGTAGGCTGCAAAATTGCCTGTGGGGCCAACCATCTCAAAGCCCGGTCCGATATTGTTAAAGCATGCCACTACCGCGGAAAGATTTGTGGTAATAGAAAATCCGTCCAGCGATATCAGCAGGAAACTGCCCACGGTGATAATCGCATAAGCAGCCAGGTAGGCATTGGTGTTCCGAAGTACCTTCTCACTCACAGGCTGACCATTGACACGAACCACCTGTACCTTCTGCGGATGTATTACCTGTCTGACACTTCTGTGCAGACTTTTGAGAACCAGAAGCACTCTGCTGCACTTGAAACCGCCTCCTGTGCTTCCCGCACTGGCTCCGATAATCATGAGACACAGAAGGATTGCCTTGGAAAATCCGGGCCACAGGTCAAAATCCGTAGTTGCATAGCCTGTGGTGGTTACAATGGACGCCACCTGAAATGCAGCATGTCTCACAGTCTCTCCCAGAGTCTCATAATATCCTCTCAGATTCCAGACAATCAGCAATATACTGCCTGCCACCATCCCCAGATACATTCTCAGTTCTTCGTCCCTGAACACACTTTTGAACTGCCTTATGAGCAACAGATAATAACAGGAAAAATTCACACCGAACAACAGCATAAATACGGTACAAACATTCTGAATATAAGGACTGTACCCTGCAATGCTGTCATTTTTTACACCAAAGCCTCCGGTTCCTGCGGTTCCAAAGGCTGTACAAACAGCTTCAAACAGGGACATTCCGCCCGCCAGAAGAAAAAGTACATTCAATACAGTCAGAGCAATATATAACAAATACAATATTCTGGCTGTCTGCTTCATTTTGGGAACCAGCTTACCCACATTGGGTCCCGGGCTTTCTGCCCTGAGCAAATGCATGGTAAATCCGTTATCGCTGCCCCCTACGGAAGAGATTGCCAGCAGGAACACCAGCACTCCCATGCCCCCCAGCCAGTGACTGAAGCTTCTCCAGTATAGTATCCCCTCGGGAAGTCCTTCTATCACGGGAAGAATAGATGCTCCGGTTGTCGTAAAACCGGAGACAATCTCAAAGAAGGCATCAATAAATTTGGGAATCGCCCCCGAAAGATAAAAGGGAAGACATCCCAAAAGACTCATTGCAATCCAGCTCAAGCCTACACAAGCCAGACCCTCTCTCGCATAAAACCTGTTTTTTGAATTTCTGCCAAAGTATAGGAGTGCAAGAGCCAGCATAAAAGTAATACCCATGGTTTCAAGAAACCCATAGACCGCCTGCCACTCTCTTCCAAAGAAACTGATACAGAGAGCCGGTATCATAAACACCAGCTCCAGCATCAGTATTTTCCCAATAAAACGCCCCAGCATCCTAAAATTCATTTATCTAAAACCGTGCCTTTCCATATCCCTGATTATTTCTTCCTCACTCAAAGATGTCATTGAGCTGATAGATTACCTTATCACTTCCTGTAACTACAATCACGGTATCCCCGATGTCGAAGTAGGAATCGCCGTTGGGAATCTCCGTTCTGCCGCTTCTGGTGATGCACACCACCAAAACACCCTTCTTCAATCTCAGTTTTTTCAGGGGCTGTCCGCAGTTTTCTGTGGTCGCATCCACTCTGAATTCCATGGCTTCTGCCTGTCCGTCTGCAATGGTATGCACCGTCAGCGCGGCACCTGTCTGATTCTTCATGGCGCGTACATACCGAATGATTGTATTACAGCACAGCTCCTTAGGGCTCACAACGCTTCCCGGAACCACATTGCCCAAAATGCTGGCATTGTCCATTCGTCCCAGCTTAGTAACCACCAGAGGAACACCGCAGTTGGTGCCATAGAGGGAAATAATCATGTTTAACTCATCCAGCCCGGTCAGCGATACCAGCGCATCACAGTCCGAAACCCCCTCGCTCTCCAACAGATACTGGCTGCTGGCATCCCCGTGAATAATGCAGGTACCCGGAAGCAGTGCTGCCAGTGCTTCACAGCGATCCCCGTCGCTCTCTATCAGCTGCACATCAATTCCGCTGTTCTCCAGACGGCTTGCCAGATAATAGCTCATGGTACCGCCGCCGCATATAATAACCCTCTTGACCTTGTGCGTGATAATTCCAAGATTTTTCAACAGAGCAGTCAGGGTATCCGAGGGTGCGGTTACAAAAATACGGTCGCCCTCTCTTAAGACAAAGTTTCCATCCGGTGCCACTGCCCTGCCGCTCCGAAGTACTGCACAGACCAGTATTTTGCACTTAACAATACTATTCATATCATTCAGTGCTACATTGCAAAGCTTGCTTTGCTTGTCAATTCTCAGTTCCACAATCTCCACACGGCCCTTGGCAAAGGTGTCCCTCTTCAGAAAACCGGGATAACGCAGCAGGCGCTCAATCTCAGCTGCTGCCTGTTTTTCCGGATTGACCGACATAGAGAGTGCGAATATATCCCTCATTTTATAAATCTGATCCGTATATTCGGGATTTCTTACCCTGGCTATGGTGTGCAGTCCGGGATTCAGTCCATGGGCTGTCATGCAGCACAGCAGATTCACCTCGTCATGACCTGCCATGGCAATCAGCAGGTCTGCCTCCCTGACTCCGGCCTGAAGCAGCACGTCCATGGAAGCGCAATTTCCCTGTACCGCCATGACATCATATCGTTCTTCGCTGGATTCCAACACCTTGGGATTGGAGTCTATCAGTGTGATATCGTCTCCTTCCGCAGATAACTGTCTCGCAAGCATTGCACCCATCTTACCGTCTCCGGCTATAATAATCTTCACGGTCCTTATCCTCACTATTCTTCATAAACAATTTTTCCGTCGCAAATTGTGGTGATTACCTTTCCCTTAAGCTCCCATCCGGTAAACGGTGTATTGCAGGCTTTCGAAGCATAGCTCTGCGGCTTCCATACAGAGGTGGTATCTATCAGGATAATGTCTGCGGGCCCGCCTTCCTCCAGATACCCGGCATCCAGATGATACATTGCCGCCGGATTGGTGCTCATCAGTCTCAGCAGCTGACTCATGGTGATATAACCACCGTCCACCAGTTCCGTGATGCCCAGGGACAGTGCCGTTTCAAGACCGATAATTCCGCTGGGTGCCTCCGTAATGGATTTCGCTTTTTCCTCCAACGTGTGGGGCGCATGGTCCGTAGCAATAATGTCAATGGTTCCGTCTGCCAGTCCCCGGATGATTTCCTGCCGGTCCCTTTCCTCCCTTAAGGGCGGATTCATCTTTGCCAGTGTGCCGTATTGAATTGCCGCATCTTCCGTAAGGGTAAAATGATGGGGCGTTGCCTCCGCGTGAATATTACGCCCTTTTTCCTTCGCCCTGCGCACCAGTTCCACAGATTCCCCGGCACTGATGTGCTGTATCTCGATGCAGGCTCCCGTCTCAAGGGCCAGCTGCAAATCCCGTTCCACCATGGAGATTTCCGCTTCCCTGGGGGAGCCGCCTATCCCAAAATACTGACTTGCCCTGCCTCTGTTGATTCCGTTATTCTCGATGAAATCCGGATTCTCCTCGTGAAAACTGATTGGCAGGTCAAGGGCTGCAGCATTTTTCATAGCTTCCCTGACAATGTTTTCATCCCTCAGAGGAATACCGTCATCGGTAAAGCCCACCGCTCCTGCTGCCGCCAGCTCTCGCATGGCTGTCAGCTGCTTCCCCTGCATTCCCACGGTGACATTGGCACAGGTAAGCACATGGATACCGGTCTCCTTCCCGCGGTTTATCACATATTCCAGGGTTTCTTTGTTATCCACCGCAGGTCTGGTGTTTGCCATCAATACCACCGTCGTAAAACCACCCTTCGCCGCTGCAGCAGCTCCGGTGGTAATGTCTTCTTTATGAGTAAAGCCCGGCTCTCTGAAATGTACATGCACATCCACCAGCCCCGGGGCTACCAGCAGGCCCTCGGCATCTATCACCCGGCATTCTCCCTCCGGTACCGAGAGCCACTTCCCTATTTTTTTTATCCTGTTACCTTCCGTCAATATATCATACTTCCCGTCCCACCCAGACTTTGGATCCATGATATAACCGTTTTTTATTAATAGCATAAAAGCCTCCTGAACTGTTGTGTCCTCCGGTCAGATTACTTTCCCGGAAAAAAGCACACTACAGGTTCATTATAAAACAGTCCATGGAAAATGAAAAGAGATATGCTGTTTTTCCTTCCGTTATTTCATTCAAATAACACTGTCTGTTCCAGCAACTCCGTTCTCAGTACAATATACGGATAGGAGGGTGCCTGATTTGCTCCGGTATTATTCTCCGGTCCCAGGAGACTTGTATCAACGCACACATTGGTATCTGTCAGATAAAGCTCCTCCACCGTAATGCTGTATCCTCCGGTAGTCTGCTTTCCGTATCCCACACATATGTATAAATTCTCGTTATCCGTATAGGTAATCTGAAAGGGGGAGCCCTTCTTTTCTTCCAGGATTGTCTTTAATTCCTCCGGTATCTTTGCTTCGCTTAATACCGTAAA
The DNA here is from genome assembly GCA_051880315.1 of Acetatifactor sp. Lineage (GTDB taxonomy): Bacteria > Bacillota > Clostridia > Lachnospirales > Lachnospiraceae > Acetatifactor. The sequence continues at coordinate 23,540 of JBJENR010000038.1, read as the reverse complement.
CTCCAGATCTCTGAGCTTGATTTTCTCTTCACTGAGCAATGTGCAGCCCGGAAGCACCAGCAACATCCATACAGCCAGAAGCCCCGGAACAAATCTTTGTAAAAAACTATTTCTCTTCAATTTCGCTTTGTATCCATTCTATTCTTTTGCTGTATTCTATGTACACTTTTTACAAAATATGTTAAAATAATGGAACATTGGAAACACAGAAAGGACGTAGAAAATGATTCGTTTTATTCTGGCATGTATCTATCTGATACTGTATTTGATTTTGTCCCTGCCCGTACTCTTTGTGGAGTGGATTATCGGCAAATTCAACCCCGGACTTAAGGACCGGAGCTGTAAAGCAATTGTGGGCTGGGGCTTTCGCTGTATCGGCAGGCTGGCAGGAACCAGTCTCATCGTCAGGGGGCAGGAGAACATCCCCACGGACACAGCCGTTCTTTATGTAGGAAACCACCGTAGCTTCTTTGACATTGTTTTATCTCTCTCTCTCTTCCCGGGCATCACCGGCTATGTGGCAAAAAAAGAGATGAACAAGGCCCCTATCCTGCGTCTGTGGATGAGATTTATCCACTGCCAGTTTCTGGACCGCGACAACATCAAGGAGGGCATGAAGACAATTATGGCCTGCATCGCGCAGGTAAAGGCGGGCTACTCCCTATGCATTTTTCCGGAAGGCACCCGTAACAAGGTAAACGATACCTTTCTCCCTTTCCATGAAGGCAGCTTCAAAATTGCGGAAAAGGGAGGAGTACCCATTATTCCCCTGACCATCGTCAATTCTGCCGCAGTTTTTGAGGACCATCTGCCCAGGCTCAAAAAAGCCACTGTAGTGTTTGACTTCGGAGCCCCCGTCTATGTAGATAAGCTGGATAAAGAAACCAGAAAAAATATGGGAAAATATGTGGGTGATATCATCAGGGAGCGATACTTTCAGCTAAAAGAAGAATACTATCCAGAACTTTCCCGAATTCCATCCCGTGAGAAGCCTTGAGCAGTACCGTGCAGCCCTCCGGCAAATAATTGCCCGGGTTGTTTTTCAGAGAATCCAGCAGTGCATCTCTGTCAGGGAAGTACTCCACGCCGGATTTCTCCCCCGCTGCGGCCACAGCCGCCTCATACATATGTCTTGCGTTCTCTCCTACACAGAGAATCCTGTCAATCCCCGCATGCACCGCATATTCACCTACGCCTGCATGAAGTGCGTCTGAGCCCTCACCCAGTTCAAACATATCTCCCAGAATAGCAACCTTCTCTGTATCAGCCATGGCGAGAAGATCAATGGCTGCACGCATGGATGCCGGATTGGCATTATAGCAGTCATCTATTAAGGTACAGTACTTCAGGGAAACCAGATTGTTTCGCCCGCTTACAGGTTCCATCCCTGCAATTCCTACTGCAATCTCCTGTCCGGTAAGTCCAAAAAGGGTTCCTACGCAGGCTGCCGCCGCCGCGTTCAACACCATATGTTTCCCCGGAAGTGGCACATGCACGGCAATAGCCCCGGCTGCAGACATATGCAGCACCGCATCGCTTCCCAACAATCCGTGGCTTACCATCTCACCGGCATAAACCTCCTCGCACTCATTTCCTCCCAGACCAAAGAAATGAGGCTTACGCCCTTTCACCTCCGACAGGGTAATCAGCTTGTCATCCTCTCCGTTCAAACAGATTTCTCCGTTCTCCGCCATAAAATCAAAGATTTCCGACTTTGCCTTCAGAATCCCGTCTCTCGTCTTCAGGTTTTCCAGATGGCACTGTCCGATATTTGTTATGACACATACATCAGGCCGCACCATTTTACTGAGTCTGTGCATCTCCCCAAAATCACTGATTCCCATCTCTACCACTGCCACCTGGTGTTCCGGTCGAATCCGCAGGAGCGTCAGGGGTACCCCGATTTCATTGTTATAATTTCCTTCTGTCTTCAACACCTGAAACTTTTCCGACAGCACACCGGCAATAAACTCTTTCGTGCTGGTCTTGCCGACACTTCCGGTAATTCCCACCACCGGAAGCCCAACCTTCCTGCGGTAAAACTCCGCAATATCCTTCAGTGCCTGAAGAGTATCCTCCACGAGACAGTAACAGCCCCAGTGGGAACAATCCATGCCGGTCTCCCGGGCAACCTGTTCCGGAGTCTTCTGCGTTATCGCAAGCAGCGCTCCCTGTGTATAGACCTGACTGATAAATTTATGTCCGTCCACACGTTCGCCCACGGTGGCCAGGAAAACACCCCCCGCTTCCACCTTTCGGGAATCTATCACCACGGAGCTGACGCAAATATCACATTCTGTCAAATTCTTACCTACAAGCTTTCCTCCACAGGCCTCAGCGATTTCCCCAATGGTCAAATTCAAAGCTCATACCCTCGCTTTCCTATTATTTCCGTTTCACTTTTTCCCCTATACAAGGCCTCATCCGGGCTGCCTACAGTGCGCAGGCAAGTATCCTCTCACATAATTCTCCGAAATCAATCCCCAGTACGGCAGCCTCCTGAGGAAGCAGCGAGGTAGGGGTCATTCCGGGCAGGGTATTGGCCTCCAGGCAAAAAATTTCACCCTCTGCGTTCATTCTAAAATCCATTCTGGCATAATTCTTTAACCGCAGCGCACGAAACACCTTCTCTGCAGTGGTTTTCAGTTCCTCGGCCTTGTTCTCCGGCAGCTCCGCAGGACAGGTCTCCACCGTGCTTCCCGCCTGATATTTGTTTTTATAATCGTAAAAGCCAACCTTAGGCGCTATCTCAATCACCGGAAGGGCCCTGCCGTCCATAACCCCTACCGAAAACTCCCGTCCCTCTATGTACTGCTCAATAACCACCTCATTGTCATAGCGGAATGCCTCTTCCTTGGCTTCCGTATATTCCTTTTCATTTCTGGCAATGCAGACGCCCACACTGGAGCCGCCGCAGCAGGCCTTCACGATACACGGAAAAGGAACTCTCTCCGTTTCCTTCTCTCCCTTTTTCATCCGGATACCTGCAGGGGTGGGAATTTGATAGGCCTTAAAAATATCCTTGGTAATCCCCTTATCCATTGCCATGGCAGAGCTCACAAAATCCGTTCCGGTATAGGGGATTCCCATGAGCTCAAAGCAGGCCTGGATTTTGCCGTCCTCGCCGTTGGCGCCGTGCAATGCCATAAAGACACAATCGGACTCTCCGCAGATTTCAAGGACATTGGGGCCAAAAAAGCTTTTGCCGCCATCCTTTCTCAGTGCTTTTATTTTTTCAAGGTCAGGATTGCTTTCGCCCACACCCGTGACTTCTGCCGCCCAGTCTGTATCCCTGTCAAAGATTCCTTCAACATCTCCCTCATAACCCAGATATACATCGAGCAATATCGCCTTGTGACCGTTTTTCTTCAGTGCTCTGTAAATCATGCTTCCCGAACTCAAGGACACATCTCTTTCCGTACTGGTTCCCCCTGCCAAAACTACAATCTTCATACGATTACTTCCCTTCCTGTTCTTTTTTTCTTTCATTTTCCGCAAGAGGAGCCAACAACAGAAGATACTCCGTCTTGTAATCTCCCTCCGCATACAGATTGATGGAGGCTGCATTTCTTCCCATCAGATAGTGCAAAAATTCCTCTGTAACTCTCGTATACTGATAATTATTCATGATATAGTTGGCACATGACACCTCCGTTGCGTACCTCAGAAGTTCAGCCTGCCCGTTATTCTCTCCGGTCACCGGATGTATCATGTCCGTATACTGCTTGGAAACTTCCTCCGCCTCATCCATCAGGTGATTCATGAAGGTTTCACACATTTCCATGTTCACCCTCTGGCGTGTGGACATATAGGTCATGACAGCATATAAATACGCCCTCTCCTCCGAATGTCCGTCTTGTTTATCATAAAAATCCTTATATTCAGGAATTTGTTTTCCGTAGGTATCCAATCCTGTGGCGCGGTATAATTCTGCCAGGGCGAGAAAACGATCTGCATCTCTGCCGTTGTCTTCCTGCGCCTGTCCAAACACCGTAGATGCCCTTTTTAAGCATTCCGTGGCATAGGTGACATCAAACTTCCTGTATAGGTAGCCGAACTTGGCAAGAAATGCACTATAAAGCGCCTCCTCTGCCTGCGCCACGCCCTTCTCCTCCATCTGTGCCACCCAGCCCCTCATCTCCTTCAGCATATCAGGTACTGTATCCGAATCCTCATCCAAAAAAACACCGGGATACCACTCATAAACCTCCAGCAGGTTAACTGCCTCCTCCAGAGAAAGTGTCCCGTCGGTGCAGTTCTCCATCACCTGTTCGTATGTATTCTGAAAAAGCTCTGCATACATACCCTTCCGAATGAAAAAGCGGTAGGACTGGCCGATACCGTCGCACTCCAGATAATAGGTACCCTCCTCTTGAAACTCACTGAAATCCGCATATCCCGAATATATGCCCGATGCCTCATGGTATACGGTATCCTCCAGCCATCCGGTATAGACCACCCGGTCTGTGGCATCCTCCACCAGCCGAAACTCCCCGGTAAGATTCCTGCCCTTAACAACAGCCGTCTTTCCCCCTATCCGGGAGTAGCCCACCATATCCGCAATGATGTTGGGGCCATACCGGGGCACTGCGTACTCTGTCACAGGGGTATTCTCCATGGCCGTGACTGCAACATTCTGACTTATTACCACCGCCTCCGCCCCGCCGCAGCCGGATAAAAACCCGGTCCACAAGGCACATGGGAGTAAAGGCAGCATCCTTCTGTAGTATTTCAAGTAAACCTCCCGATTAACAAAAAATTATCACGGGTACAGTATACCACACTCCTGCAGACATAGGCAAACCTATTTCTCCGCTTCATACACAATCCTTCCGTCAATAATTGTGTACAGAGTCTTTGTAAATACCTCCATGGGATTTCCGGAAAAAACGGCAATATCCGCATCCTTTCCCACTTCCAGACTGCCCACCCTGTCTTCCACACCGCAGATTTTTGCCGCATTGATGGTAATGGCACGATACCCCTCCTCAAGGGGAAGTCCGGCCTTGACAGCCAGGCCTGCACAGAGAGGCAAGGAAGCAATCAGGGATACCGGGTGATCCGTAGTAATGGCTGTAAGCACTCCTGCATGGTTCAGGATTCCCACTGTCTTAAATGCCATGTTCTGCACCTCAATCTTACTTCTGCTTGCCAGGTCCGGCCCTACAATGGCCGGAAATCCCTCGGCCGCCAGTTCCTCCGCAATCAGATGTCCCTCTGAGCAATGGTCCAGTGTCATACGCAGTTGAAACTCTTTCGCAATCCGGATTGCCGTAAAAATATCATCCACGCGGTGCACATGGGCCTTTATGGGGATTTCCCCGTTCAACACAGGCAACCAGCATTCCAGGGAAAAATCCTCTTCAAATGATTCCCCCTTTTCTCCCGCCTCTCTCTTTCTGTGGGCATAGGCAGCGGCACGCTGCAATTCCTGTCTCAACATCCCGGCAATGGCCATCCTAGTGGACGGGCTCTTATTCTGCCCGGAATAATTCACCTTGGGATTTTCACCGAACGCCACTTTCATGGCTGCGGGAGCCTTGACAATCAAATCATCTACTCTTCGTCCCTTGGTCTTTAAAAATACAAACTGACCGCCAACCACATTGGAGCTTCCCGGTCCAATCATTGCCGAGGTAATCCCCGCACGCACGGCATCATCAAAGGCCGCATCCATGGTGTTGACGGCATCTATGGCTCTGAGATAGGGCGTAATGGGATTCACCGCCTCGTTACAATCATCTCCCTCCATACCTTTCTTCTCTTCCGTGATACCCATGTGGCAGTGAGCTTCAATGATTCCCGGCATAATCAGACCATGAGGAACTTCAATTACTCTCTCATGAGAAGCGGGATGAATTTTTACCTCATCCCGCTTACCGATTTCTGCAATTTTTCCGTTGACAATGTGTATGCAGCCATCTTCAATATTCCCGCCTGCCATAGTCTTTAAGGTTCCGCCGATAAGATACATTTCCTTCCCCCCTATCGGAACAGAACTTCCGGGTCTGTGGGAACCCCGTTAACAGTCAGCTTAAGATAAAGATTTGCACCTTCCTTTGTATAATATTTGGTAGGCGGAGCTATGGTTCCTATTTCAGTGCCCTCGTCCACATAGCTGCCGACGCTTACATTGATATTCGCCAGCTGTCCATAAGTGATCTGATAACCGTCCCCCAATTCCACTGTAACAGCATTTCCAATCTCTGCATCCCTGAAAACATCAGTCACTTTCCCGTCTGCACAGGAACTGACACTCATCCCTTCCGTTGCCACAAGCATAAGTGCCGGATTGTATTTATATTGATCCAGGGTGGTAAAATATACGCTGCCTTCCATGCTAAAGGGGATTAATACCTCTCCGCTCACCGGTCGCAGCAGACCCTCGGTCTCTGCAAAATGCAGCTCCCGGAGGATGCTCTGTGAGCCACTCTCCTGACTTTCCTGCGCGGTTTCGGTGTCAGTCTTCTCTTCGGGCCGGCTTGCAGGCTCCCGGTCTTTCTTATCTGTCAATGGATCCGTTTCGCCCTGTACCCTTGTGACTCCCGGATTCTTCACATTACCGGAGCCTGCCTCCAGCGGCATATAATCCAGCTCGTCCTGATTCTGCTGCGGCAAAGCCGGAGTTGTCTTCTGATTGTTTTGCTGAGAACTCCAGCTGGTTCCCTTGTCAGCCAACTCCTGAGTCTTCTTTTCCGCATTCTCCTCCAATGCCGTAAAGTCCAGTGTATACCCGTCATCCTTGGATTCTTTTTCGTTGTTCTGCATATAAATGCCTGTCAACGTCAATGCTGTCAATACCAGCACTGACGAAGCAAGCATTATCACTTTTTCTTTCCTGAGGCTGTTTTTTCTATTACTTTTCATGGCTTTATCCTTTCTTTTCGATGAAAAATGCATTGTAAGAATCTCTTCTTCACAATCATTTTTCCCGAATCAAAAGGAATTATACAGCTTAAGCCTCTTTATAATTTTTATAATATCTGGCCACATCCAAGTGCTGCAAAGTGCCCACATTGCCGTTTTCGTACAAAAAAATCCCTGTGCGCCGTATTGCTCCCATGGTCTGCCCAGCGCTTCCTTTTTGTGTAAATTCTGTCCCGGCATTTTGAAGACAGATAGCCCCGACGCCTTTATCTGCCAGACGATAAAGGACATCGTTACCATCCGCATCCTTCACCCAGATTTTCAGTTTTTGCCAGACAGAGTCATTCTCGTCTATCCAGCCGTTTCCATCCTCGTCATATTCTGCCAGATCCGCAAAACCATTTCCACTGGCAGTACCGAAGAGCTCACTGCCGTCATTGATTCTGCCGTCGCCGTTGTTGTCCAGGGCAAGATAACCGCTACCGCTTCCCAATTGTGATATCTCATCCGGCTCACCATCCGCATCAATGTCAAAATAGAAGGTCTGGTCCTTCAGTTCGGCCACATCCGTATCTAAATTGATAACCAACGGATCGCACATGGAAAAAGAAGCCAGTTCCAGGTCTTCTCTGTAGGTCTGCTGAAAGGTACGGCTCATAGCCACATTGACATTAAACCGGAGTTCTCTTCCGTCGGTGGTGCGCACTGTTCCCACGGTGGAAAACTGCGTCTGCTCAGTCTCTTCGAAACAGGTTACCTGCTCATAAGACAGCACCTTCGTATTCATAACCATAGGCGAAAGTGTTGCCTCTCCCTGCATTTTTGTTTCAGCCGAAACACCCCCGGACGTATATGCATTATCCTCCATCCATCGGTTCAGGCGCCCTCTTCTTGCTGCAAACAGCATTTCAAAAATATATCTGATTGTCTGTTCACGGATATTTGTCAGGGTCTGACTGGCAGAATTGCGAACTGATACGGGATTTGTGATTTTTTGAAATCTCATCTGCCAATCCTGTAATGTGTTAACAGATTTCTCCGTCCCCTCCCCCTTTTCTCCTGCACCCTCCTGTTTCCCTGCATTTCCCGGGTCTTCCGGGTTGCTGTCGATGGCTGTGTTCAGTGCATTATTGTCCTGTGTAAGCCCACCCTGATAATCCTTTATCGAAAATCTGCGGACTGTTGTGTTTGAAGTTCTGTAACTTCTTTCGGATTCCATTCCTATGGTACTGGAATCAATCTTCAATCATTCTCCTTCTGCCACTCTTCCGGCTCCGTCGGTTTTCCGGAATAAAAAAGATGGTATTTGGAGAGAATTTCCTTTTCTCACGCAAATACCATCCGTGGCTCGTAACATATACTTGGTGACAGCAGGCCAGGCTGTCTCCCTGTATCAGTTATATCGGCCGATTATTCTGTTTCTTTAGCTTCCGCGGCGGGCTTATTTTTCATGGGCGGTCTGATTCCCATTTTTGCCATAGTGATATCTCCCAGCATCTCTCTGGGAATCACTACATTTGCTCCGAAGGGATTGACAACCAGCCCCAGCGCCGGGCTGATATTGCCCTGACTGTCCTTCCCAAACAGCAGCCTGAAAAAATCGCTTAACTGCATTGCAAAAAAGGGAAGCTTCTTGTTTTTCTCCACCCATTTGTCATATTCTACGGAATCCGTAAAGCCCATGTAATACTTCTTGCCGTCCATGGTGCTAAGCATAGGGAACTGAATCTTGCTTTCAGGCAAAAGCATAAGTCGGCCCGTCTCATCCTGCACCGGTTCAGGGTCGATTATGGCGGGCACCTGCAGTGAAGCCCTTGTCAGCTCTGAAATAAACATGTTGCGATGTTCCGGTGTATCTGCATCTCGAATCAATTCAATACATCCTATGAGCATTGGGTTGGATACAGCTCTGTTAAATTCCATTCCTTTTCCCTTTCTAAACTCGATTATAATTAATCAGACAGCCCTTTAAAATAATCTGTCTCTCCTCATCAGTGAGTTCTCCCAGTCTCAATTCAAACTCCTTAAGGCTTCCATCCTTCACAACATAAGCTTTGATTATCTCTCTCTTCTCCTCCACAGCCTGCTTAATACCGGGAATGAACAGATAATCCAGATTGTGGAACGGCAGTTCACCCTCATCGATTAAGAAGGGCAGCATACCCCAGTTAATCAGGTTGGAGCGATAGCGCTTGGTCGCATACTCATTTGCAATATTGGCCCAGCCGCCGAGTACCTTCTGGCAGGAGGCAGCCTGCTCTCTTGCAGAACCGTCTCCGGGCTTCACTGCAAAGATGGTAGAACCAAAGCCCAGGGAACGGGGCTGCAATGCGTCATCACCTGTGCTCTGCCGGCTATAGGATGCTGCAACCACTTCCGGGAATTCAGGGAATCTCTCGGAGATTACATCGAACACACGCTTGAATTCCAATTCCGGACAACTCTCTCCGGGACATTTTCCGTCCATCAGAGCTGTCTGAGCTGCACGAATCGCCTTTGCCCTTCCCACATATTCCGGATCCTTACGGCTCAGGGTAAACTCCGCAAGCCCCAGAGGATTGGAACGATAGGAGGAAGTCTCTCCCGAAGGAATCAGTTCGTCCGTAGTGGTAACCGGATCATGTATCTCGCTAACCACCTGCAGAATCAGATTCTCAGGCAGTGACCCCATTGCCGGCCAGTCCTTGATATTCGGTCCAAAGTGAATCTCCGCATCAGGATCAGCCACACCATGGGAATCAAAGACACGGTTCTGGTAAATCTTGCTGTCAAAGTGATATTTGTACTTTCCGATTTCTCCGTCAAACTCAGTAGCAGGGGTCAGAATACCCTTGTTTGCTGCAGTTGCTGCAATGGAGCGGGCGTCCATCAGTGCGACAGAGGAAATCTGTCCATTCTGAAGCTTGCTGCCTTCACGGTTAGGGAAGTTTCTTGTAGAGTGTCTGATACTGAAGGCGTTATTTGCAGGGGTATCTCCGGCACCGAAGCAGGGGCCGCAGAATGCAGTTTTCATAACCGCTCCGGTCTCCAGGATGGTTGCCGCACAGCCATTCTTAATCAATTCCATATACACAGGCATGGATGCCGGATACACGCTCAGTGTAAAGCCATCGGAACCGATGTATCTGCCCTTTAGAATATCTGCCGCTGCACAAATATTTTCAAAACCACCGCCTGCACAGCCTGCAATGATACCCTGATCCACCTGGAATTTGCCGTTCTTTACCTTATCCTTGAGACTGAATTCCACAGCGCCGTCCAGACTTACCAGGGCACGTTTTTCAGTTTCATCCAGAATATCCATGAGGTTGGCATTCAGCTCATCAATGGTATAGGTATTGCTGGGATGGAAGGGCATGGCAATCATGGGGCGAACTTTGTCCAGCTCAATCACAATCATGCCGTCATAATATGCAGTCTCACCGGGAGCCAGCTCTTTGAATTCCTCTTTTCTGCCGTGAATCTCATAGAACTCTTCAATCTCCTTATCTGTCTTCCAGATTGAGGACAGACAGGTGGTTTCCGTGGTCATAACATCAATACCGATACGGAAATCTGCTGACAGATTCTCCACTCCGGGACCCACAAATTCCATCACCTTATTTTTCACATATCCGTTCTTGAACACTGCGCCGATGATGGCAAGGGCCACGTCCTGAGGCCCTACTCCCTTCACGGGAGCACCCTTCAGGTACACACCCACCACGCCGGGCATATTGATATCGTAGGTCTGATTCAACAGCTGCTTTACCAGCTCAGGTCCACCCTCTCCCATGGCCATGGTGCCCAGAGCACCATAACGAGTGTGGGAATCAGAGCCAAGAATCATTTTTCCGCCGCCTGCAAGCATTTCTCTCGCATACTGATGTATCACTGCCTGATGCGGAGGTACATAGATACCACCATACTTTTTCGCGCAGGTCAGACCAAACATGTGGTCATCCTCATTGATGGTACCTCCTACTGCACAAAGTGAATTGTGACAGTTGGTCAGCACGTAGGGCATAGGAAATTTCGTCAGTCCGGAAGCTCTTGCCGTCTGTATAATTCCCACAAAAGTGATATCATGGCTTGTCAGCTTGTCAAAACGGATTTTCAGCTTCTCCATGTTACCGGAGGTATTGTGCTCTGCCAAAATACCATAAGCAATTGTTTTCTTTGCAGCTTCGGTCCGGGATACCTCTTTGCCCGTCTTCTGCCGTATCAGAGCGGTTGCTTCCGGTGTATCCTCAATAATTTCCGTGCCATTGACCAGATAAGCACCGCCATTCATAATCTTAATCATATTACTTTTCCTCTCTTCCCATAAACTGCGACATCAGTATCATTGTAATAGAAACCCCAAACCTATACAATGTAAAAATCAATCCCCGGCTCCGCCGGTAACATGTAGCAACAATGCTTTTCCCTGATAGCCTGCATCCCCTGTAAATTGAACCACCTGTTTTTCTCCGTCAAGGCAGTCCTTGCTGAAAAAATGCACATGCCCTGCCAAAACCGCCGCCACCGGACTGTCCATTTCCGTAGTCTTATTAATAAACGCTTCCGAAACTTCATCCGGAGATATCCCGCCATAATTTCCTCCACCGATAACAACCGGTGAGTCCCATTTCTCTCTTGCCTTTGCCAATACCGTTTGTGTGAGAAAGGGGACATGAGCTATGACAATGACCGGTTTATCCCGGGAAAGAAGTTCTTCGTAGCCGTCAACCACTTCCGGATTGACCTGTCCCGAACAATTATCCACAGCCACAACAATAAATTCACCCATATCCAGACTCTGCAGACTGGTGTTTCCCTGCATCAACGGTTCCAGAAGAGGGAGGTATACTTCCCTTCCCCAGTCCGTCATATACTCCCAGGGAAACGTCCAGTCATGATTCCCCGGTGCATACAGATAGGGTATCTCCGACCGGTCCAGCTGGCTTTGTAAATACTCTATATTTGAAAGCGAGGGATAATCTATCATATCTCCTCCCAACAATACTGCATCCAGATGACTGTCCGCTGCAAAATCCATCCAGCCGGCAAACTGCTCTGCTGAAGGAACCCCCTGTTTGTTTTGAAACAGGGGTAGTCGCTCCCGGGCATAAGCAATCACCCTGTCCGAATCCTCCTGAGAAGATACTATGATGTGTAAATCTGTCAGAAACAATAAATCATATTCCTGATTCAGTCCTTCAATCACAAGCTCTTCCCTGATAATATCGTCCGGAAATATGAGCTCAGCCTTCTGTGTCTGTTGCTGCGCACAGCCACAGAAAAGGGAAGTACACAGCGACAAAAGGATTACCTTTTTCATATTACGCCTTATTTCAAAACAACCTTGTCAAGATGCCAGATTTCATCCACATACTGCTGTATGGTTCTGTCGGAGGTAAACTTTCCTGAACATGCCACATTCAAAATAGCGCTCCTTGCCCAGCCTTCTGTATTGCGGTATGCTGCCTCCACCTTCTTCTGGGCCTCAGCATAGGATCTGAAGTCCTTGAGAATGAAATAAGTATCAGCCTTCGATGTACTCATGGTATTCAAAAGGGAATTGTACAGTGGTCTGAACAGCTCCCTGTCGGAATTGTAAGTACCGTCAACCAACTGATCCAATACCTTCTTGATATCCATGTCACTGTTGTAGATATCCATGGGATTATAGCCGCCATGATTCTCATAGTTTATAACCTCGTCAGAGGAAAGACCGAAGATAAAAGCATTCTCCTCTCCCACTTCCTCTACAATTTCCACGTTGGCTCCATCCATGGTGCCAAGTGTCAGGGCACCGTTCAGCATGAACTTCATGTTACCGGTTCCGGAAGCCTCCTTGGATGCGGTGGAAATCTGCTCAGAAACATCTGCTGCCGCAAAAATAATCTCGGCATTGGATACGTTGTAGTTCTCAATGAACACAACCTTCAGCTTACCACCGATAGATGCATCGGAGTTAACAACATCAGCAACGGAGTTAATCAGCTTAATGGTCAGCTTTGCATTGCGGTAGCCTGCTGCAGCCTTTGCACCGAAGATGAAGGTTCTGGGATAAAAGTCCATCCCGGGGTCAGCCTTCAGCTGATTGTAAAGGTACATTACGTGCAGAATATTCAGAAGCTGTCTCTTGTACTCATGCAGACGCTTTACCTGTACGTCAAAGATGGAATTGGGATCCACCTCCACACCATTGTGCTCTTTGATATATTTTGCCAGACGAAGCTTATTCTGATATTTGATATCCATGAATTCCTTCTGGGCTTTCTTGTTGTCTGCCAGTTCTTTAAGCTTGCCAATCTGAGGCAGATCGGTAATCCATCCGTCACCGGCTTTGGAGGTCACCCAATCAGCCAGAAGCGGATTCCCGTGCAACAGGAAACGTCTCTGGGTGATACCGTTTGTCTTATTGTTAAAGCGCTCAGGGAACATCTCGTAAAAGTCCTTCAGCTCCTGTTTTTTCAGGATTTCCGTATGCAGTCTTGCCACACCGTTCACGGAATAGCCGGCAGCAATAGCCATATGAGCCATCTTCACCTGTCCATCATAGAGAATCGCCATTTTGCGAATCTTTTCCTGAACATCAACACCAAATATACTTCTGTATTTCTCCTCAATCTGCATCACAAAGCGACGGTTGATTTCTTCCACAATCTGATAAATTCTGGGAAGCAGTCTCTGGAACAGATCGATAGGCCATTTCTCCAGTGCTTCTGCCATGATTGTATGGTTTGTATATGCACAGGTACGGGTGGTGATATCCCAGGCCTCATCCCAGCCAAGGTTATAATCATCCAACAGGATACGCATCAGCTCGGGCACTGCCACGGTAGGATGAGTATCATTGAGCTGGAAGGTAACCTTTTCAGGAAACTGATGAATATCGTCATGTTTTCTCATGAACTTCTCCACAGCCTCCTGCACGGAAGCGGAAATGAAGAAATACTGCTGCTTCAGGCGAAGCTCCTTACCTGCATAATGGTTATCGTTGGGATAAAGGACCTCCACGATGTTTCTCGCCAGGTTCTCCTGCTCCACTGCCTTGCGGTAATCTCCCTTATCAAAGGAATCAAGCTGGAATACCTCCATTGGCTCCGCATCCCAGATACGAAGGGTATTTACGATTCCATTGCCGTAACCAACCACAGGAAGGTCAAAGGGTACAGCTCTTACCGCCTGATAATCCTTCTGTTCAAAATGGCTTTTGCCATACTCATCACAATACATGGATACATGTCCGCCAAACTTCACCACCTTGGCATACTCCGGGCGGCGAAGCTCAAAGGGATTGCCGTTTTCCAGCCAGTTGTCTGGAACCTCCACCTGATAGCCGTCCTTAATCTGCTGTTTGAACATGCCGTAGCGATAGCGAATGCCGCAGCCATAAGCGGGATAACCCAGGGTCGCAAGGGAATCCAGGAAGCATGCTGCAAGTCTTCCCAGGCCGCCGTTGCCCAGCGCTGCATCAGGCTCCTGATCCTCAATCAGATTCAGATCCAGACCAAGCTCTTCCAGTGCTTCTTTCACGGGAGCAGAAGCCTGCAGATTGATGATATTGTTACCCAGGGCGCGTCCCATCAGAAATTCCATAGACATATAGTAAACCATCTTGGGGTCTTCTTTTTCATAGGCTTTCTGGGTCTCAATCCAGTTGTCCATAATCTGATCCTTGATGGCATATCCCACTGCCTGGAAAATCTGCTGGGGAGTCGCCTCCTCCAGATCCTTACGGTAGGTTGTCTTGATGTTATATACCACGCTGCGCTTAAAAAGATCCTTGTCAAACTTCAATTTGCTTTCTACTTTGCTGTTTTCAGCTTTGGTGTTCTGTGTCTTGGAAGGTGCATTCTTTTGTGTTGAAATCTTCATGCTCTTTCTCCTTTTTTTGCCCGGACCGGAGTCATTGATTTTCTTCACTGACTCCGGTCACTGCTTTTCTCTCAGCTATTATAGCACAGCCGGTTCCAATATACAATTACACATAGTGACTTAAGCTTTCCTGAATCAAATCTTTTCCAGTGAAATGCTTACTTTCTCTCCGTTGACGGGCCATTCCTTGGTTACTGCAAATTCCCTGTTTTCCGTCAATTCATCAGCCAACACCTTTCCGCAGATAGCTGCGCTGTTCTTCACGGCCAGGGTTGCCAGCTTCCCGTTGCCATTTATGGATACACGGATATGATCCATCACTTCGAAACCGGCATCCTTTCTCATGGTCTGAATCTTGCTGATCAGTTCCAGAACAAACCCTTCCTCAATCAGTTCTTCCGTCAGATTGGTATCCAGAACCACCGTCATCCTGTTGTCTTCCTGGGACATATATCCGGCCTTCTGTGCAATTTCAATGAGCAAATCATCCTTGGTCAACTCAACAGTGGTATCATTCACATCAAAGCTAATCTTGCCATTCGCATTTAATTCGTCCATTGCAGCATTGCCGTCAAGGCCTGCAAGCGCCTTCTGAATACCGCCCAAAAGCTTGCCGTACTTAGGACCAACCGTACGCAGCTGGGGCTTAAAGCTGTAGGAGGTAAAGTCTCTGACATCATCAGTAAATACAACCTCCTTCACATTCAGTTCCTCTGCAATGATGGCGGTATAGAAAGCATCCAGTCCGGAAACCTTCTCGCCATCCTCTGCTGCATTCACCTTGATATACATACGATTCAGAGGCTGACGATTCTTCACACCTGCATCTTCACGACAGGCATGGCCCATATTAACGGCGGACAGCACTTCTTCCATATCCTGTTCCAGCTTCTTATCGATATGGGAAGTCTCCACCACAGGATAGTCACAGAGATGAATACTCTCAGGTGCGGAAGCATCGTTGCTTCTCACCAGATTCTGATAAATATCTTCTGTCATGAAGGGAACCATGGGCGCGGCAGCCTTGCAGATAGTTACCAGGGCAGTGTACAGAGTCATATAAGCATTTATCTTATCCTGCTCCATTCCCTTTGCCCAGAAGCGCTCACGGCTGCGGCGGACATACCAGTTACTCATATCCTCCACAAAATCCTGCAGTACCTTTGCCGCCTCAGGGATACGATACTTGTCAAGATTCTCATCCACCTGTCCCACTGCTGTGTTCATTCTGGACAGGAGCCATTTATCCATAACACTCAGCTTATCGTACTCAAGTGTATACTTTGTAGCATCAAAATTATCAATATTTGCATACAGAACGAAGAAAGCATAGGTATTCCACAGCTTACCCATAAACTTGCGCTGTCCCTCCACAACCGCCTTGCCCGAAAAGCGCTTGGGCAGCCAGGGTGCGGAGCTGGTATAAAAATACCACCTGATGGCATCTGCGCCATATTCCTTCAAGGCATCAAAGGGATCCACCGCATTGCCCTTGGATTTGCTCATCTTCTGACCATTCTCATCCTGTACATGTCCCAGCACGATTACATTCTCGTAAGGGGCCTTGTTGAAAAGCAGCGTGGACTCTGCCAGCAGGGAATGGAACCAGCCGCGGGTCTGATCCACAGCTTCAGAGATAAACTTTGCCGGGAACTGCTGTTCAAAAAGCTCCTTGTTTTCAAAGGGATAATGATGCTGTGCAAAAGGCATGGCACCGGAGTCAAACCAGCAGTCAAGCACCTCCGGAACACGCTTCATCTGCTTTCCGCACTGAGGACAGGTCAGGGTAATCTCATCAATGTAAGGGCGGTGGAATTCTACCGTCTTAGCTGCTTCATTGCCGCTCATTTTGTAAAGTTCTTCCCTGCTTCCCACACAGTGACGATAACCACAGCCACACTCCCAGATATTGAGAGGAGTACCCCAGTAACGGTTACGGGAAATTGCCCAATCCTGAATATTCTCCAGCCAGTTACCGAAACGTCCGGAACCGATGGACTCAGGGATCCAGTTGATGGTATTGTTGTTGCGAATCAAATCTTCCTTAACTGCAGTCTCCTTGATGTACCAGGATTCTCTTGCATAGTAAATCAAAGGAGTGTCACAACGCCAGCAGTGAGGATAGCTGTGTTCAAACTTGGGAGCATCAAATAACAGCCCCTTCTCCTCCAGCGCCTTCAGCACCATGGGATCTGCCTTCTTTACAAAAACACCTGCAAAAGGAGTTTCGGCAGTCAGCTCACCCTTGCCGTCCACCAGCTGTACAAAGGGCAGATCGTAGTTGCGGCCGACCTTGGCGTCATCTTCACCGAAGGCAGGTGCAATATGAACCACACCGGTACCATCGGTCAGGGTTACATAAGAATCACAGGTCACATAATATGCCTTCTTATTCTGCTGTCTGCAAATCTCAACCGCACAGTCAAAGAGGGGCTCGTATTCCTTGTATTCCAAATCCTTACCGGTCATGGTTTCCAGTACTTCATAAGCTTTTACACCGTTTTCACTGTCAGCCAGTCTGCCAAGCACAGTATCCAACAGTGCCTCAGCCATATAATAAGTATAGCCGTCTGCCGCCTTCACCTTTGCATAGGTCTCCACAGGGTTCACGCAGAGTGCAACGTTGGAGGGTAAGGTCCAGGGTGTGGTGGTCCATGCCAGAATGTAGGCCTCCTCATCCTTCACCTTGAAGCGGGCTACTGCAGAGCGCTCCTTCACATCCTTATAGCCCTGCGCCACCTCCTGTGCAGACAGAGGGGTTCCGCAGCGGGGACAATAGGGTACAATCTTAAAGCCCTTGTAAAGCAGTCCCTTATCCCAGATTTCTCTGAGAGCCCACCACTCGGACTCGATGAAATTGTCGTCATAAGTAACGTAAGGATTGTCCATATCTGCCCAGAAGCCTACGGTACCGGAGAAATCCTCCCACATGCCCTTGTACTTCCAGACGCTTTCCTTACACTTCTTGATAAAAGGCTCCAGACCGTAAGCCTCAATCTGGTCCTTACCGTCCAGATTCAGCAGCTTCTCCACCTCGATTTCCACCGGCAGACCGTGGGTATCCCATCCTGCCTTGCGGGGAACCATATACCCCTTCATGGTACGGTAACGGGGAATCATATCCTTGATCACGCGGGTTTCCACGTGTCCGATATGAGGCTTGCCGTTTGCTGTAGGCGGTCCGTCATAAAACATATAGGTAGGACACCCTTTTCTGGTTTCGATACTCTTTTTGAAGATATCGTTGTCTTTCCAAAACTTTTCCACCGCCTTTTCGCGGTCTACAAAGTTCAAACTGTTGTCAACCTGTCTGTACATTCCTCTCTTCCTTTCCTGAAAACAAAATAGCCCCGTCCGTAAAAGGACGAGGCTTCATTACCTCCGAAAAACCACCTGTTACACTCATACTTTCCACCGAAATACTCCGGCAGAGCATATGCCTTCCCATAACGGAGGAACACCGTTCAAGGCTACCGGTACCGGAAGCCGGATTCACCGGTTTCTTTCCTTTGGTCCTGACTGCTCGAAAGTGATTTTCATCGTTTCTCTACTCGTACCGGTCTCACACCCGCACCGGCTCGCTGTTACTTTCCTGAGACGATTACTCTCTTCGTCACCGCATTTCTCTGCCGCTATTATATCTCCGTGCCAAATTGCTTGTCAAGAAATACTTTTTTTGCCAGAGTACATGTTGCTTTCCCACCACAAAAACTGTATACTTAAGGTGAAGGATATTTCGTATATACACGGGAGGAAATTCTGTATGACCAGGAACAAGGGTAAGATACTGTACGTTCTTCTGTCAATCAATATAGTTCCGCTGTTCATCTTCGGTATTTTGATTCTGTTATTCGGCTCACACTGGTTTTCTCTCGCTATGTATCAGGAGGTGGAAACCGAGCTCAAGAATGTTTCCCAAAACCTCATCACAACCATTGATACCGTTTACCCCGGCGATTACCGGCTGGTTGGCGATAGCAGTTATCAGCTTTACAAAGGAGATGCCGACATCACCTGCGAATATTCCCTGATTGATGCTGTCAAGGCTAACACAGGCATGGAGGTTACCCTGTTTTATCAGGACACCCGCATCCTTACCACCATTACCAATTCCGAGGGAGCCCGTATCATCGGCTCAGCCGCACCGGAAGCAGTAATCAGCAAGGTGCTGGATTCCGGTCAGGCCCATTTTTTCTCCAAGGCCTTAATCTATAACACCCCTTATTTCTCCTATTATGCTCCGCTGTTCAACTCCGACGGTGCTACTGTCGGAATGCTCTTTGTAGGAAAACCCACAGCTGAAGTAGATGCCGCCATTCAGAAATCCGTAAAGCCTCTGATTGTTGCTGACGTTGTACTGATATTTGTGACTTCCCTCTTCATCTTCCTCTACATCAGGAGATTCGTGTCTGACCTGCTGCAAATTCGTTCCTTCCTGGGGCAGGTAGCCACCGGTAATCTGGATACCACCATATCCCCTTCCCTTCTGAAACGCAATGACGAACTGGGAGAAATTTCCCATTCCGCACTGGATATGCAGCATTCCCTGCACGTTCTGATTGAGCAGGATGCGCTGACCTCACTTTACAATCGTCGTTCCGGCAATAAAAAGCTGCAGCAGATTATGAAGGCCTCCGCAAACAACAATACGAGCTTCTGCATATCCATCGGCGATATCGATTTCTTCAAGAAAGTAAATGATACCTATGGTCACGATTGCGGTGACCTGGTGCTGAAAAATGTGGCAGCCATGCTCAAGCAGGCAATGCGCGGGCACGGAATTGCAGCCCGCTGGGGCGGCGAAGAATTTCTTCTTATTTTTGAAGACATGGACGAGGACCAGTCCTACGAGCTCTTGGAAAACCTGCTGAACGATATCCGGGCGATGGAAAACGAATATGGCGGAAAGTGTATCAAGGTTACCATGACTTTCGGTCTGGCTGCCGGCACTACCAATAATCTCACAGAGCTTCTCTGCATTGCAGACAATAAACTTTACTTCGGTAAGGAAAGCGGAAGGAACCGCATCATCCGCTAGCCCCTTCCGCCTACTGTTCCATCTGTCTTCCCAAAAAGGTTGCTGCGGAAAGCAACAGCTTTTGCTCCACCTCTCCCATGCGCACCTTACTGTCATTCTGCAACAGCACCACACTGCCGATAATATCACCCTCACACAGAATCGGTGCTATTGCTTCCTGCTGATATTCCTCAGAGCCTTCGTCGCAGATGCTGATGAAGGCTCTTTCTCCGCGGGACGCCATCACCACCTCACGATTGTGTACCTTTTCGTCCATCTGACGCCCAACACTTTTCCCAACCAATTGCTTGTATCCGCCTGCTGCCGCAATAAATTGATCCCTATCGGCAATCAATGCCGCATGCCCCGACACCTGGGCCAGACTTTCTGCATACTGTCTGGCAAAGGTAGTCATCTCCCCTATGGGCGAATACTTTTTCAGAATGACCTGGCCTTCTCTGTCTGTGTAAATCTCCAAAGGGTCACCACTACTGATAACATTGACAGTAAAGAGTCGTTCAGGCTGATTGCGAGTCTTCAGCCGAACATTAGTGGTTAAATACTTTTCTATAACTTTACTGTCATGATTAAAATTTACGATAGTCTCTTTTTCTGCTGTATATTCCGAAGCAACTGTTATTAGTTCCTCTTTATCATTTAATTGCTGATAGTAAAATGTAGTAACTACACCTACCTTGAGCAGATTATCAATATCTGCTTTCAGCTTCACATGAATTCGGTCTTCAAAAATCGTAATCCTATCAATAATCAGTTCCAAGTCCCTCTTATCCAGCTTCTTCTTGTTTATAATATCGTCAAAAATATCAATGGCTGTTTTGGCCAGACGATTGATACGGATAATATTATTTCGTTTGTCTGTACTTAGGTTAATCTGATTTTGAAGTCCCTTGATGCGATTCAATAACTCCTCTTCAATCTCTGCATAGGTCTCTTCAATAATCTCCGCTGTATCCTCATCTGCTTTTGCAATTTCTTTTATTTTACGCTTCTTTACTGCTTTCAACTCATCCTTGGCAGCTGCCAATTGATTTTCCAACAGTGCAAAGGTATTCTCACTTTCCTTAACCTCGGTGGATTCCTTCTTGATAGCGGTTTCCAATTCCTTAATCATATCCCGGGAATTGTCCCTAACCTTCTTCACATATTCCTTTAGAATACTGTCGAGGAAATCCACTCTGACATGATGAGAAGTACAGCCCTTTAATCCGCGTTTATGATAGGTACCACAAGTATATGCCGGAGCCATATCCCCTCTGCTCATAGAAAACATCGGTGAACCACAGTCTCCACAAAACATAAAACCCGAATAGACATTATCATATTTCTTTACTCCCCGGTAATGCGTTGTGGTTCGTTTCTTTAACTGCTCCTGCGTATAAGCCCAAGCTTTATAATCTACGATTGGTTCATGGTGGTTTTCAAACACAAAATGCTCTGATTCGTCCACCTTAATGTCTACGCCATGGATTTTTTTGCGAGTATATTTGTGCTGGCGTAATGTTCCAATGTAAAAATCATTGGAAAGAATCCCCTGAATGGTGACAATGCTCCACTCCGGTTTTGCTTTTAATTTACATTCATCCCCACGCTCCTCTGCACGCTGAATTTCCTTCATACGAGGGGTAGGTATGTTCTTATCGGTCAGATAATTGGCAATCTTTTTATATCCCCAGCCATCGTTATATAGTTCATAGACTTTTCGGATAATTTCTGCTTCATCCGGTACGATGGATATTTCCTGCTTTTTCATATTGGAAATAATGTAACCATACGGAACAGAACAAATCCATTCTCCATCTGCCTGTCTTCGGCTGATTACGCTTCGCACTTTTTTACTGGTGTCCGTAACCGGCATTTCATTTATCAAAAAGCGAAACTGTATCGCTGTCCAGTCATCATAAGTAGGATAGTCAATGGCATCACCAATGGAAATGATACGCACGCCGGCATCACGCAAGTCCTCTAGTTCCACAAGTCCCTTGCTGTTTCGACGAGAGAATCGGCTGAAATCCTTTACAATAAGTACACTAACTTCTCCGTTCATCAGACGCTTACGAAGCTGCTGATATCCTTCCCTCTGCTCAAAGGTATAGCCGGAGCGGTCACGGTCTTCATATATGGTAAGCTTGCACTTTGGAAACTTGGCTTTTACAAACTCTTCGATAATCTTCTTCTGGTTCTCGATGGAAGTATTGTCCCTGTCTAACTCTTCGTCAACAGAAATACGACAGTAGCCGGCAATTTCTTGAGAAAGTGCAAGGTCATTGGCATGTTTTTCCATGTTATTTATTCTCCTTTCTATATTACTAACAACATTGTAAATGATGGGTGTAAAAAAGGCAAGCGGAAATGCTTGCCTTTCTTCCAATATTAAAACTTCAAATGAACTCTGAAATATCCATAATGTATACCGTTATTCCTTTTTTTATATTCTGTATCAATGTATATCTCTATCCCATGTTGCTTGCATATTTCTCTAGCCAAATACAATCCTATTCCAGTTCCTTCACCAGTCACTGCTTTTGCCATACCGCCTCGATAATTTTTATCGAACAAATGTGGTACTTCTTCTTTTGAACAATAAGGTCCATATGATTCTATCAGGACATTTAAACAGCTTCCTTGTTCTTCAAACTTAACACTAACACTATGTCCCTCCTTTGAATACTTCACTGCATTCTCCATTAACAAAAAAGGGAGCACTTCAAAGTACGACAAATTGGCTTTATATAAAAAATCTGTTTCTCCTACAAAGTCAATTTTAGTACCTTTATTCTTATAGTTCAACAAAATATACCTAATTTTATCAAACTTTCTATATACAGAAACACTTGTCTTGTTCCCCATTGCAAGAAGCTGAATATTGGACACTAAATCATATGTTGCATACTTACACGAAATCAGTTCTTCCATTGCACCAATATTACGAACTTTCTGAGTTACTTCATACATCCCCTCATCGGTACAATCTTGATACTGTGCAATTATTTCCTCAGACTTATTCTTTATCAAACCATCTAATTTCCTAATATCATGTAATAGATCTTTGTGTATCTCTCGTTCGAAATCAAGTGCATGACGAATACTTCTTAATTCATCATCCTGATCAAGAATTCTTTCAAAAAAGGAACTTCCTATAATCGGCAAATCAACAGGATGTTCCTTTGATTTCTTTTTGTCATAATATCCTTTTATTCGCATCCCACAGTAAAAAAAACTCTTCTCATCTTTTTTTCTTTTATATACTGTGTACCCTGAAGGACATTGATAATATCCATCTTCTAACTCTGAAATTTTCTCATAAAATTTTTTACAGGCTCCTTGGCAAAATTTTTCATTGCAACGAGGCATCGCAGATATTAATGCTCCATCACAAAATTGCCCATCTATAATTACTGGTATCATTCCTTCCATACATACATCATCCTTTTATCATTTTTACAGCCGCTGAAGATAAAAACTCCAAAAGAATACCCTTAACATCTCCCGTCATCCTATTAGCAGTTTCTTCAAAATTTTCGAATTTTCCTTTCTTATATGAATCGACAAATAAACTTTCTAATTTTGCAACCTCTATTGTTGTTACTTGTTCATTCAATAATTTCATTCGCAAATTACTCCATTGAAAAATAGGATCTATCGTTTTATATATTTGTTCGTCCAATAAATTAACCCAATCTTCTAATCCCAATCCCTTTTGGACCATTGCATCAGCATATTCTAAATATTGATTATATGTAGGATCATATTGACTTGCAGTATATGCTATAACCCTTTTTGATGGGAG
>JBJENR010000037.1:0-21219 GCA_051880315.1 Acetatifactor sp. | reverse complement strand
AGGAGATTATGAACAACAAATTTTTGAAAACTATTCTTATTATTATAGTCACTGCATCATTTATTGGCGTATTTTTTGTTATGAGTATTATGGATTTGCTTAATACCAAGGATGTATATGAAGTAAATATTGACGTGGCAGGGGAACTTCTTACTGTCGAAAACAGTATTAATGGAATTATTCCGACTGGCAAGGATTACTATTATGTTGGACTTAACAGTGAAGGGAATATCTATACTATACATGCAGGTAAAAAGTGGCTTTCAGACAACTTTGACGAAAATGGTATCGCTAATGCCGATAGTATCACAATAAAGGGTCTGGCGAAACGAGCAAGTGATTATGAAGTAGAGAAAGAGATTGCAAATAGAGTTTATCAGGTTGCAGATGAAAGTGGTTATGTTTTGGCACTAGAACCTGGAAATGTACTTGAATTAAACTATGTGTCAGATGCAATAATAAAACTAATTGCTGGAATTTTAATTCTTGTGTTAGGAATAATTATTGCTATATTCAAAAAAAGCGCGGAAAAATTCCCAACATGGGCACGAAAAGCAATTCTAATATTCTTTATTTTGACGCTTGCCTTTGCGCTTTGGGCAATATTGTAACTGATGCGGAAATTGAAATTTTATCTATGCAAAGAACCTGACAACTTTCGAGTTTTCTGTATCTCTTCCTAATCTTCTTGCCCTTCGGACAAGAAGCATCCCTCACTCTAAAGAGCTCGGTCAATTCAAATTGTTAAAATATAATCACTTTGTACTTTTAGAAAATTTTATAAATTCATATGGTAATCCCATATCTTCAGAATATCTAAAAATTTCTTTCTTTTCGTCATCACTCATTTCATCATAGAAAGGACGGTCCGATACTTTCCAGTATGTTTTAACTTCGTCTATTCTCAATACATCACCCCATGGAGCAGTATATAGTCCCCCTACTTTATATTTCCCAATTTCGTTATATACCCTCGTGGTATAACAATACCCCAGTTTACTTAAATACTTTTGAATTGACTCATATTCTTGTTCAGGGAATGATATTTCTTCAATCATACAAAAATCTCCTAACACTGTAAAACACAGAATTTCATTATAATATTTACTACAAATTAGGAATTTTAAAGTTTCTTTCTCGCTATTATCCCATTATTAATACTTACAATTGTAAATTCTTGTGATTCATACATTGACCTGTTACCACAGCAATTATTGGGATTGAATTCTCCTTCGGAAGGATAAGACTCAACATAGTGATAACCGTTATTTTTTGCAAATTGGCACGCATAATTCAACATCTTTTTTGCGATTCCTTTCCCTCTATAATTAGGAGCGATTGTGAAACATACTATAGCCAACACCTTATCGTTATTATCAATTCCAATCCAACTGTCGGGATTATTTTCTTTACTGAATCTGAAATAATTGTCTTTCAAATCAGCATTACAAAATCCAATAATTTCATTATCATAGCAGGCAACAAATCCATGTAATATGCCATTCTTAATCAGCTCAATAGCATAGTTCCGCTTGCAAAAAGGTCTTTCTTCTATAGGAAGTTGGTTTCTCTCATATTCATGTTTATCTGTCCAGTGATGCCACACACAATAACATCCTTTATTAATATTACCATCACTAAAGGCTCTATTATCAAAAAAATCAACATACTTAAGTGCCATATTAGAATGAAGCTCTTGTATTTTGATATCCATATTTTCCTCCAAAACTTCTAAGTTATCTGTATCTTTCCCCATCTTCTTGTCCTGCGGACAAGAAGCATCCCTCGCTCTAAAGAGCTCGGTCAATTCTTATCTATCTGTTCAATTAGAATCTAACCCTCAATATATAAATTCATTCCATTGCTATTTTTGAAGCCAAATCTCTCGTAAAAAGTATTTTTACCTTCCACAGCAGTTAATCCGACGCAAGTAAAAGTTCCATCTGCTGTATGTTTCCTTATATACTCAAGCAAATAATTAACTATACTTGTTCCAATACCTTTCCCCTGATATTCAGGCAGAACAATAATCTCTTGTAGGTACCAGTACATAACGCCGTCACCTACAAGTCTGCCCATTCCTACCACTTCATTATCTACAATAGCTACCACATCAAATAAATCATTTTCGAGAGCTGTTTTCACTTGCTCAACAGGTCTGTTTCTAAAACCCGTAGCGACTTTTAACCTTATAAAATCTTCTGTAGATAATCTATTTTCAACCAATACATAATCATTATTATTCACTGAATATTTCTCCCGTAGACCGTCAACAAAATTGGGATTTAATACTTGCCACTTCTCTCAGATTTCACTATTGAATACCGTGCAACATCAACTATTCCCTGATTGTTTTTTCCAAATTGACGCAAAACACCTTCAAATCTCATTCCAATTTTCTGCATAACACGACCAGATTTCGGATTATTTACATCATGCCCTGCATAGACACAGTTTGCGCCCACTTCGTCAAACAATACATCTATCACCTTCGCTGCTGCTTCAGGCATATAACCATTTCCCCAGTAGGCTCTTCCAATAACCCAGCCAAGTTCCATGCATTCCAATTCTTCTATTGAACTAACAACAGAAATATTGCCAATTAACTTATGAGTGTTTTTCAACTCTATGCCCCACTGATATCGGGATGGTTTCGAATATTGTTGAATGCAGTAACTCACGTATTCACGGGATACATCCACGCTGGAGTGTGTAGGCCATGTCAAATATTTAGTGACCTCATCATCTGATGCCCAATTATTAAATACAGCTTCAGCATCATCTTCCGTAAAGGGTCTCAATATAAGTCTCTCTGTTACATATTCTTTTGTTCCTATGTGCTTCATCGTTATACCTCATCAAACTGGAATAATACTTTTGAATAAACTCTTGAACTTCATAATCCTTTGGTTCTGCGCCAAAAATCACTTTCGCCACCGAGAGTTTTCCGTCTTCAATGTGTTCAAAGACTCCTACCCAAAATGGATCTTCATAAAATACAGTCAGCTTGCCACTTACTTTGTCCATGACAATCCCTTCTAATTGATTGATAAGCAAAGAATGGACAACCATAATCAAGCCATATGGCACGATTAACAAAAAATCTCATCAGCTCTAAATTTTTCTGATAATCTTTTTGATCAGCTTGATGATCAGTATGATAATCAGCACAAGAATCGCAATGACAACCAGAACAATCACAATGATTCCAATGGCATATTTATTCGGATTTTTCAGGAGTTCAAAGATATTACGACTGTCTTCTGCCACTTTGCGGTTATGGGTGGTTTCGTAATAAGCGGGCATGTTGGGGATGCCGTCTCCGTCGGTATCTTCGAAGCTTTGCATGTAGTAAGCGATGGCACTCCAGGCTTTGATTTCGTGGTCATCGTAAAGAATGATGGCATCCTCAATATTCTCAATAGGCGTGCCGTCGGCGAACTTCGGTGTCAGGGAAATTAATCCAAAGGAGACCTTTTTGACTGCACTGAGCATTTGTCCGCTGTATAGGTCACATACAACACGGTATAACCTGTTATCATCAATCTCAACACGGTTACCCTCGGCGTCTGTCAGATAACAGTCCGTGGTACGGTTGAGAAAGATTCTGTTGGGGTTAAAGGTAAAGTTGATGCCGCTGGTATATAGCCTGGCAGTATTCATCAGCTCGGAAACGGAGGCATCTATTTCGGTCATTACCTTCAGCTCAGCTCCGGTAAGGTAGACACTGATCAGGGGATAACCGGGAATTCCGTCGGCTCCGATTCCCAGAGAATACGCATTGAATACATCCGTTACCGTGATATCGCCGTTGGCAAAGCTGTCTCGTATGCAGCCGCTGGGAACGATTGCAACGTCAACCTGATTGCTGTCATCTCCCTTCATGTTATTTGCCGTATACAGAAAAGCATCCGACAGCAGGTTTCCGAGAGTGTGTTCCACATGTTTTGTGTATAAATTCTGGGAAACTGCAAAGGAAATGTCATTCTTTGTCAGAATCTGATTACTTGTATAGCCAAATTGCGCCAGATAGGAGGAGTCAACACTTTTCATGAAATCGTCGATTTTGGCTTGAACACCGGCATCCGGCGTAATGGAGGAGGTGACGGGAATCAGTTCATATTCAGCCATTTCCCATCGGCCGTCATTTTTTTGAACCATGGACAGGGTTCCCAGATTTTTTCCATATTCTCCGCAGGATACAATATAGGTATCCCCGTGACAGAGGGGCCTGCTCAGGGTGGTGTGGGTATGCCCGCTGATGATAAGGTCAATGTCGGGAACCTTTTTCGCGAGAATTTCATCCTCGGATTTATTTGTCGTGGCATTTGTACCGCTGTGGGAAATGCAGACAATCATATCCGGGTTCTCCTCAGCCTTTATTTTGGCAACAGTTTCCTTTGCAGCCTCTGCCGCGTCCCGGAATTCCAGTACACAGGTGGGAGCACAGGCAAGAGAATCCTTGCCAAAGACACCCAAAACCGCTACCTTTACATCTCCCTTGTTAAGGATGACATAATCGGCCATACCATAATTGTCAAAGGCTTCCTTCAGCAGCTGCTGGTCCGGTGTAAGTCCCTTTGCTTCCATGGATTTCCAGTCAATGTTGCAGAGAGCCAGAGAAGGAATGGGGTCGCCGCTTTTTCTTGCGGCATTCAGGGTGCCTGCAAGTCCTGAAGAGCGGTAGTCAAATTCATGGTTGCCCAGGGTGGTAACTTCACATTCCAGAGCACCCAGCATGCGAAGCTCTGCGGCTTCCGTATGAAATATGGTCTGTACCAGTGTACCCATGGAAAAATCACCGGCATCTATGACAAGAGTGTCAGGATTTTCGGATTTTGCCTCCTGAATCAATGTACTTATGCGGGCAAAGCCTCCGACAAGAGTGGAGCTGTCGTCTTGCACGGTATAGAAACTGTCCAGATGAGAATGGGTGTCGTGGAGGAACAGGACATCCAGCTGCTTGCCGGTTTGTCCGGCTGCTTCTGCGTCTTTTGCAGAAAAAAGGAGACCGGACAGTACCAGGGCAGCAACAAGTGATAATATTTTTATTTTATGTAATTGCTTCATAATTTCAGTTGATTCCTTTCCATTGCTATTATCCCCTTAATTATAGATGGTTTAACATGTGAGGGCAAGGAAAATTTCCGCAACCAGGTTTGCAGAAAATTACATCCGGAATTTGATATTATACATTGCAAAATGCTTCATAATTTAGGATAATAAAGAGAACAACCGGAAAGGAAGGTATGAATTATGGAAAAATGGGCAAGAGCAAATTATCAGCCTGTACTGCCGCTTGGTGAAAACGGCACCCGTATTACGGCTGGAAAAGAGCATATTACTTTGTCGAAGGAAGCTGCCAAGGAGGGTATGGTTCTTCTGAAGAATCAGGGTAAGCTGCTGCCTCTGGCAAAGGGAAGTAAGGTGGCACTTTTTGGAAAGGCAACCATTGATTATGTGAAAGGCGGCGGCGGCAGCGGTGATGTGACTGTTGCTTATACTCGTAATCTGTACCAGGGCCTGAAGGAGAAGGCTGACCATGTCACCGTTTTTGAGGAGCTGGCAGATTTTTACAAGGAGAATGTGAAGAAGCAGTACGAGGAGGGCAGAGAGCCGGGAATGACCATAGAGCCTGCCGTGCCCGGGGAGCTTCTGGAGAAAGCGGCAGCATTCACTGATACCGCAATCATCAGTATTTGTCGTTTTTCCGGAGAAGGCTGGGACAGAAAGAGCATCTATGACAAACAGCCCAAGGATAACAATTGTGTGATTGCCGGTCTGGAGGAGAAGAAGGACGACAATCAGGACGATAAGAAGGATATTTTTGAGGATGGCGATTTTTACCTGAGTCATGCGGAAAAAGCCATGGTTGAGGCTGTAAAGTCCCGTTTTGCCAAGATTATCGTGGTGATGAACGTAGGCGGTATGGTAGACACTGAATGGTTTGCCGGAGATGACAGAATCTCCTCCGTACTCATGGCATGGCAGGGCGGAATAGAGGGCGGTCTGGCGGCAGCAGAGCTCTTGATTGGAGAGGGCAATCCCTGCGGCAAGCTTTCCGATACCTTTGCAAAGCGCCTGGAGGATTATCCTTCCACCTATAATTTCCATGAATCCGATGACTATGTAGAGTATACGGATGATATCTATGTGGGGTATCGTTATTTCGAGACCATTCCCGGAGCTGCCGAGAAGGTAAATTATCCTTTTGGTTTCGGACTTTCCTACACGAAATTCGCGCTTTCCATGCCTACTGTGGAGAAGCAGAGAGATAGTTTTCGTGTGACAGTAAATGTTTGTAATGTAGGTGAATATGCCGGAAAAGAAGTGGTTCAGGTCTACTACAGCGCTCCCCAGGGTAAGCTCGGTAAGCCCGCAAAAGAGCTGGTTGCATTCCGCAAGACAAGACTTTTGCAGCCCGGTGAGACCCAGACCGTTGTGCTTGGTTTTCAGTTGCAGGACATGGCCTCCTACGATGACCTTGGAAAGGTGGCAAAGTCCGCTTATGTTCTGGAGAAGGGGGAATATCATTTTTACATAGGTACCTCCCTGCGCGATATCGTAGAGGATAACTATGTGCTGACGCTGAACGAGGATATCGTTACCGAACAGCTTTCCGCGAAGATGGCACCTACGCAGCTTTCAAAACGCATGCTCAGTGACGGCAGCTACGAGGAGTTACCCCAGGGGCAGCCTGTGGATACGGATGCAAATGTTTTTGATACCAGACTGACTGCCGCTGAGACAGATGGCCTTACTCCTGAGGTAAAGTACCGTGCCAGCCGGCGTCTCTGGGGCGTGGTGGACAATAAGCCGAAGCTCATCGATGTGGCTGAGGGCAGGATGACCTTGGATGAATTTGTGGCAGCACTTCCCGAAAGGGAGCTGGCAGAGCTTCTCGGCGGACAGCCCAACACCGGTGTGGCAAATACCTTTGGTTACGGCAATCTGCCGGAATACGGTGTACCCAATATCATGACCGCAGACGGTCCTGCAGGTGTCAGAATTGCTCCTCAGTGCGGTGTATGCACCACAGCGTTCCCCTGTTCTACGATGTTGGCATGTACCTGGAATCCGGAAATCGTGGAAAGCATAGGTGCAGCAGGCGGTGCTGAGGCAAAGGAGAACAATATCGGCGCATGGCTGACTCCTGCTATCAATATTCACAGAAGTCCTTTGTGCGGAAGAAACTTTGAGTATTATTCTGAGGATCCTTATCTTACCGGTAAGATGGCAGGTGCCATGGTAAAAGGAATCCAGAGCAATCATGTGGCGGCTACGGTGAAGCATTTTGCACTGAACAATAAGGAGACTAACCGTAAGGAGAGCGATTCCAGAGCCTCCGAGCGTGCCATCCGTGAGATTTATCTCAGGGCCTTCGAGATCATCGTTAAGGAAGCAAAGCCCTGGAGTATTATGTCCTCCTACAATATCATCAACGGACGCAGAGCCTCCGAGGACAAGGAGATGCTGGAGGATATCCTGCGCGGTGAGTGGGGCTTTGACGGCATGGTGACCACGGACTGGTGGACCAGCGGTGAGCACTACAAGGAGGTCGCAGCCGGCAACGACATGAAGATGGGTCTGGGCTATCCGGACAGATTGCTGAAGGCAAAGGAGAAGGGCGCACTGACCAGAGAACAGATGGAAATCAGCGCAAAACGTATCCTGAATCTGATACTGAAGATTGACTGATGATTCAAAATGTGACATAGAGATGAAAGATGTGACATGGTCGTTGAAAACAGAGTGTTGAGAATTGACAAAGGAAAGGTGGAGTATCCGGATGGAAAAGAGAAAATTGGAAAAGCTGGGAATCGAGACTTCCCTTCTGGGCTTTGGCTGTATGAGATTTCCCACCACTGCGGAGGGAAAAATAGATGAGCCCGAAGCAGAACGAATGATGGACAGAGCCATTGCCGCAGGCGTGAATTATATTGATACGGCATATCCTTACCACAATGGGGAAAGTGAGCTTGTGGTGGGGCGTGTCATGAAAAAGTATGACAGAAGCAGCTTTTATCTTGCCACCAAGTTGCCCATCTGGATGGTAAAGGATGCGTCGGATGTCAAAAGACTTTGCGAGGAGCAGCTGAAAAAGCTACAGACCGACTACATTGATTTTTATCTGGTGCATGCCCTGAACGGCAAGCGTTTTGATGAGCTGGTGGAGCTGGGCTGTATAGAGGAGCTGGAGGACTTGAAGAGAGAGGGGAAGATTAAATATCTGGGATTCTCCTTCCACGACGGGTATGAGGCCTTTGAGCACATTTTGAATTACAGAGACTGGGATTTCTGCCAGATTCAGCTGAATTACATGGATACCGAGGAACAGGCGGGAATGAAGGGCTATGAGCTGACGGAAAAGAAGAACGTGCCGCTGATCATCATGGAGCCCATCAAGGGCGGTTCCCTGGCAGCCTTTGCCGAGGATATCACAGGCATGTTCCACAGCCTTGATGCAGAGGCTTCCATTGCAAGCTATGCTCTGCGCTGGGTGGGAAGTCTGCCAAATGTAAAGGTAATTCTCAGCGGTATGTCCACCATGGAGCAGGTGGAGGATAATTTGAAGACCTTTGATGATTTCAAGCCCCTGACCGAAAAGGAAAGGGACACTATTGAGCAGGTGGTGACTTTGATTAACAGCCGTGTACAGAATGGCTGTACAGGCTGTCGTTACTGCATGCCCTGTCCTGCGGGAGTCAACATTCCCGGCTGCTTCAGTGCCTGGAACAGGTATCATATGTATCAGAACTATAACGTGGTGAGCTGGCAGTGGGAGAAGGAAGTGGGAGAGGAGCATCAGGCCAAGAACTGTATCCAGTGTGGCAAGTGCGAGGCTGTCTGTCCCCAGAAGCTTTCCATCCGTGAGGATTTGAAGAAGGTTCAGGCTGATTTGGATAAAAAGGAATTCATTATATAGTAATTAATGTAAACAAAGTGGAGGACAGGAAGTTGGAGAATATCAGAGAGAGCTTGTTGGATAAATTCGGGGAGATATTTGGTGATACCGGGGACGCCAGGATTTATTTTGCTCCCGGGCGCGTAAACCTCATTGGGGAGCATACCGATTATAACGGCGGACATGTTTTTCCCTGTGCACTGACCATAGGCACCTACGGTGTTGCCCGCAAAAGAACGGATAACCGGCTTCGCTTTTATTCCATGAATTTTGAAAAAATGGGGCTGGTAGAGTCCTCGCTGGAAGATCTGACACCCTCTCCCGAGGCGGACTGGACCAATTATCCCAAGGGGGTCATCTGGGCCTTTGGCGAAAAGGGAATGAAGGTACCCGTGGGTATGGACCTTTTGCTGATGGGGAATATTCCCAACGGCTCCGGGCTGTCCTCCTCGGCCTCTGTGGAGGTACTGACGGGATTTATTCTGAGAGATTTCTTCGGCTTTGATGTGACCAATCAGGATCTGGCATTGATCGGGCAGTTTTCGGAAAATCAGTTCAATAAGGTAAACTGCGGTATTATGGACCAGTTTGCCATTGCAATGGGCAGGAAGGACAATGCCATTTTTCTGGATACCGCCGATTTGTCCTATGAATATGCGCCGATTATACTGAAGGGCGCAAAGCTTGTCATTGCCTGCAGCAACAAGAAGCGGGGACTGGGTGATTCCAAGTACAATGAGCGCCGCAGCGAATGTGAGACGGCCCTGTCCGAGCTCCGGAAGGCTGTTCAGGTGAATACGCTGGGTGAGCTGGACGAGGACAGCTTTGAAAAATATGCCTCTCTCATTCAGAGTGACGTGCGCAGGAGACGGGCTAAGCATGCGGTATACGAGAACCAGCGGACGATACGGGCAGTGAAGGCTTTGAAAGCAAATGATATTGAAGAGTTCGGACGATTGATGAATGCCTCCCATGTCTCCCTTCGGGATGATTACGAGGTGACGGGGATAGAGCTGGATACTCTGGTGGAAGAGGCGTGGAAGGTGGATGGCGTCATCGGCTCCCGTATGACAGGTGCCGGTTTCGGCGGCTGTACCGTCAGCATCGTAAAGGATGAGGCAATCGATGAATTTATTGAGAAGGTCGGTGCCGCTTACAAGGAAAAAATCGGCTATAACGCGGACTTTTATGTGGTGGAGGCCGGGGACGGTCCCTGTGTGATGGAGTAAAAATATGGTGAAGTAAAAAGATATGGTTGCTCAGACCCGGGGAGCCTGTCAAAGCAGACGAAAGGGGGGATTGCTGTGAAACGGATAGCGCTGATGAGTGACATTCACGGTAACTACAAGGCGCTGGAGGCTTTTTTGAAATATATAGAAAGTAATCCCGTGGATGGCATTATCTGTCTTGGAGATTATGTGACGGATGCTCCTTATCCCCAGCGCCTGATGTCCCTGCTCTATACCATGAAGGAGCAATATCCCTGTTATTTGCTTAGGGGAAACCGGGAGGAATACCTGCTGGAAAACCTCGGTAATTGTAAGGGCTGGAAGCCTTCCTCGGCAAACGGGATATTGTTGTACACCCTGCAGCATCTGACGGAGAAGGACTTAAACTTCTTTGCCTCTCTGCCCACAGAAAGGATTCTGCAATTGGAAGGCGGTCCTGAGCTTTATATCTGTCACGGAACACCGGGTAGGGTGAGGGGTAACGTGGATACAGAACCGGATTTGCGGGAGAAAGCTCTATGCGGGCTGCCTTGCCGATACCTTTTGGGTGGCCACAGTCATCATCAGGAATTATATGAGTATGGGGAAAAAACCTATATTAATCCCGGTTCGCTGGGACTTGCCATCGACGGTGTGGGACGCAGGGCACAGTTTGCAATATTGACACTATCCTGCGGTAATTGCAGGGCAGAGCTTTTGTCTGTCAGCTACGATGTGGAAGCCTTTCTGAGGGATTATGGGGAGAGTGGTGTGGACAGGCTGGGCATGACCCTGAATAAGGCTGTGAAAAAGACTTTGGTGACAGGGATTAATTACTTTTATCTATGTATTCAGGCCATGGAGGCGGAGGCCGCGAAGGCGGGAAAAACCTCCATTTCTGAGATGCCGGAGGAGTGCTGGCAGAAGATGGAGGAGCGTTTCGGTCTATGAAATTTCTGCTTGTGGCAATCAATGCAAAATATATACATTCCAATCCTGCCATATACAGTCTGCGGGCCTCTGCCGGAAAAGAGGCGGCGGAGCACATGGAACTGGTGGAGTATACCATCAATCAGTACATGCAGGACATATTGGCGGATATCTATGAAAAAAAGCCGGATGCCATCGGCTTTTCCTGTTATATCTGGAACTGGAAGCTGATTCGGGAGTTACTTATAGAGCTGCCCAAGATTCTGCCCGGGACGGACCTGTGGCTGGGAGGTCCCGAGGTTTCCTTTGATGCGGACAAAACTATGGAAGCATATCCACAGCTTACCGGTATCATGATAGGAGAGGGGGAAGTCACCTTCCGGAGGGTCATGGAGGTTTATCTCTGTGGCGGGAACCGGGAAGCCTTTCGGGAGATTCCGGGTCTGTGTCTGGAAACCGGCTATACATCCCTTGGGGAGCCTGTGGATATGAGCAGTATTCCGTTCCTCTACGAGAATCTTACCCCCTTTAAAAACAGAATTATTTATTACGAAACCAGCCGGGGTTGTCCCTTTCGCTGCAGCTATTGCCTTTCTTCCATTGAGAAAAGCGTGCGGCTGCGAGATATTACAACCGTAAAAAAGGAATTGCAGTTTTTCCTGGACAATTGTGTGAAGCAGGTAAAGTTTATTGACAGAACCTTTAACTGCAATCATGAGCATGCCATGGAAATCTGGAAATATATCAAAGAACATGACAATAATGTCACAAATTTTCACTTTGAAATATCCGGCGATATTCTGCGGCAGGATGAGATAGAACTGCTGCAGTCCCTAAGGCCGGGACTGGTACAGCTGGAAATAGGCGTACAGTCCACCAATCCTGATGCGCTGAGAGCCGTAAACCGAAGGGCAGACACGGAAAGGCTGAAGGAAGTGGTAGTAGCCATCGGTAAGGGAAATAACATTCACCAGCACCTGGATTTGATTGCAGGTCTTCCCTATGAGGATTATGAGAGCTTTGCCCGGTCATTTAACGAGGTTTATGCAATGCGGCCGGAGCAGCTGCAGTTGGGCTTTCTGAAGGTTCTGAAGGGCTCCGGGATGTGGGAGAAAGCGGAAGAATACGGTATTTGTTATCTGGAGGAGCCGCCATATGAGGTGTTACACACGAAATGGCTGTCCTATGATGAAATCTTGAGGCTGAAGGGCATTGAGGAGATGGTAGAGCTGTACTACAACAGCAATCAATTTACCCACACTCTGCCCTTGTTGGAAAGCAGGTTTTCCACACCCTTTGCCATGTATGAGGAGCTGGCACGATTTTACCGGGCACATAAGTATTCCACCGGCAGCCCGGCCAGGGGATATCGGTACAATGCTTTGTTGGAGTTTGCAAAGGAAACAGATGCATTGAGATTGCCCCTCTACAGGGAGCTGCTGACCTTTGACATGTATCTCAGGGAGAACCTGAAAAGCAGACCGGAATTTGCCTCGGACCTTTCACCCTACAGGGAAGCGATTCGCAGCTTTTACCAGAGGGAGGAGGAAGAGAGGCGCTATCTGCCTGCCTACGCAGGCTATGACAAGCATCAGCTTGGCCGGATGACGCACCTGGAGCCCTTCCAATATCCGGTGTGGGACAAGGAGTTTGTCCGCAATTCCGACGAGAAATCTGAGTCTGTCGGATATCTCCTTTTTGACTATCAGGTGCGCAATCCCCTGAATGGAGAGGCGGCGGTGCAGTTGATTTCCTTTGACGGAGGAAAGCCGGAGGTCATTGTGTGATGAAATCCTATGTCAGTATAGATTTGGAGACCACGGGGTTGAATCCCAAGCTGGACAAAATTATAGAAATCGGTGCAGTGAAGGTGCTGGACGGGCAGCGTGCCGGTACCTTTTCTGCTCTTGTCAATCCTGGGCGGAAACTGGAGCAGCGGATTACGGAATTGACAGGGATAAGGGAGGAGGATTTGAAGGATGCTCTCTACATAGAGGATGTGTTGGAGGAGCTTCTTGATTTCCTGGGAGACCTTCCCCTCCTTGGCCACAGTGTGCTGTTTGATTATTCCTTTTTGAAAAAAGCGGCAGTAAATGCAAAGCGGACATTTGAAAAACAGGCGGTAGATACGTTGAAGATTGCAAGAAAATGCCTGCCGGAACTGGAGAGCAGAAGTCTGGAATATCTCTGCAGATATTATCAGATACCCCATCAGGCTCACAGAGCTCTGGCGGACGCAGAGGCTACCATGATGCTCTATGACAGATTGAAGGAGCAGTTTTATTCCGAGGAGGAGGCTTTGTTTCGGCCGTCGGCACTGATTTACAAGGTAAAGAGGGAACAGCCTGCCACAAAACAGCAGAAAGAGAAGTTATATTTTCTGCTCAGCCGGCATAATATGATATCGGAGGTGGATATAGAGAGACTGACAAAAAATGAGGCAAGCCGCCTGACGGATCTAATCCTGTCCCGCTCCGCTAAAATACATCGGGGTATTTTTCCCGCAGATTTCTAAGAATGACTTCCTTATTGGCAGAACGTAGCGTCTCTGCTTTTTTCTTCAGATAATCAATCTGAACCATTTTGCCACAGGAAACATAATAGTTCGCAAGCAGATAATAGGTTCGGCTGACATCGGTATCGATGCTGACTGCATATTCCATCAGCACAGAGGCTTCTTTTTCGTATCCGCCTTCCAGCAGTAGGTCGGCCCATTTTTGCAGAGTGCGGACGAGAACAGTGTAATTCTGGTCGTATTCGGTAAGGGCTTCGAGATTTCCGGTACCGTATTCCAGCTTCAAATCCGTATTGGAATACCCGGTGAAATTCACAATTTTCCGGGAAGTGAGGGATTCCATGATATCAATACATTCCAGAATCCGCAAATCCTCCTGCATGAGATTTGTGGGAAATTTCTCCAGAGGAATCTGAATATAGTTGAGATTGTCCAGAGATTTACGCCTGACAGCATTGGCCCGCTGTTCCCGGGACCAGAATTCAGCATCATTTTGTTTTGTCTGCTTTGCCTGCTTTCGGATGGCAATGCTGATGACCAGAATCAATGCGATAAAACTTGCCAAAAAAGCGAAATTCATATATAATATCCTTTCAGAGTTTATATGGATGGGTTTTAGGTTACATGCCCTGTGGGCAGTGAGGAGGTTGCTATGTTTAACATGAACAGCAAGAAAACAAAACAGCGTATTTCCATAGTGATTATTGTGTTTTTGGTACTTGCTATGGTGATTCCTACTTTATCATATTTCTTTATGTAATTCAATGTGAGGATCTGCATGAAAAGGTATTTTCTTAAGAGATGCTGTCTTATGCTGTCCGCAGTATTTATGCTGTGGTGGGGCATAACAGCCGAAGCGAAAGATGAAGATACCGTCAAGCCCGGTATATATGCAGGGGAGATTTCTCTCTCCGGGATGACTGCCGTTCAGGCAGAAAAGGCCATTACAGAGTACGTCGGGAACCTTAAGAATACGGACATCACGTTTCTTGTTGCCGGGAATCATGAGGTGACAATTAAGGCAGGTGACCTGGGTCTTACCTGGACAAATCCCGAACTGGTTGCCGAGGCTCTGGAAATCGGCACCCGGGGTAACGTGATTGAACGTTATAAGGTGTTAAAAAATCTGGAGTACGAGAATAAGGTCTATCCCATTACACTGGCCTTGGATTTGCAAAAAATCAGGGAATTTTTGAAAAATGAATGTGAAAAATACAACGTGGAGCCTGTGGATTATTCTCTTGTCAGATACGACGGAGAATTTCATATCATAGAAGGCACTGTAGGATATGTACTGGATATAGAGGCTTCCGTTCAACAGATAAATGACTGTCTTTCAGCCGGATGGGACGGTAAACCCTGTACTGTCACCCTGGAGGTGGCAGTGATAGAACCGGGGGGAAGCGCAGAGGAGCTTTCTCAGGTGAAAGACCTTTTGGGAAGCTTTACCACCTCCTATGCATCCTCCGGGAAAAGCCGCAGTGCAAATGTGGAAAACGGCTGTGAACTGATAGACGGTTTTGTGCTTTATCCGGGAGAAGAATTTTCCGCATATGATGCGGTGGCTCCCTTCACAGAGGAAAACGGCTATTACATGGCCGGTTCTTACCTGGACGGTAAGGTGGTGGACAGTCTTGGAGGCGGCATCTGTCAAGTCTCCACCACACTGTATAATGCGGTATTGAAGTCGGAGCTGGAGGTGACCGAAAGGCATAACCACTCCATGATAGTATCCTATGTAGACCCTTCTGCGGACGCTGCAATTTCCGAGAGCTCCGGCAAGGATTTCAGGTTTGTGAACAATCTGGACACCCCTGTTTACATTGAAGGATATACCGTTAACAAAAAGATTACTTTTAATATCTACGGAAAAGAGCTCAGGGACACCGGGCGCACTGTTCATTATGAGAGTGAAGTGCTGGAGGTGGTAAAGCCCTCCGCGGATGTGATTTATGAGGATCCTGCCCGGCCGGTGGGATATCTTGTACCACAGAGTGCCCACACCGGCTACAAGGCAAGATTATGGAAGGTTGTGGAAGAGGACGGCAGGGAAACCAGCCGGACGATTATCAACAACAGCAGCTATAAAATGGTTCCCGGAAGTGCGGTGGTGGGAACAGCCACAGCTGACCCTGCTGCGTATGCACAGCTGAAGTCGGCCATTGACAGCGGCAGTCTGGAGAAGGTCAGGGGAGTGATAGCGGCCCTCACGGCAGCACCCGGCGCTCCAAAGTAAGAAGGATGCCGCTATTTTGAAGGGTTACGATAGAATTTCCTATGCGGGAGTATGAAAATGAAACTGGGAAAAGTACCGGAGAATGTCTTGAAACGGTCTGTTTTGAGACAGATTAAAACCAAAAACAGCGAAGTAAAGCATGGCGCAGGTATGGGGGAAGACTGCGCTGTTTTTGCGTTTTCCGGCAGGAAAGAACTGGTCACCTGTATGCAGGAGGGGGCTGTTTCTGTGAATCCGACAGAGCCGGGGGAGATGACCATGGGGACATTGATTCAGAAATGTGCCAACAATCTGGCCTGTGGAGGAGCCGGGCTGACGGCGGTTCTGATCAGTCTGATTCTCCCGGAGTCTTTAGAAGAGGCGGAGCTGAAAGGTATCATGGCAGATGCTGAGAGGCAGTGTGCTCTGCTGTCCGCGGAAATTGCAGGCGGGCAGACCAAGGTTAGCAGTGCGGTGACCAGACCCGTGGCGGTGGTGACCGGGTATGGAAAGGCGTTTTGTTCGGAGCCTGCGGAAAAGGAAGCCGGTCGGGAGAAAGCTTTTTGGCATCCCGGGAAAGCCGCTCCCGGTGAAGATATTGTGGTGAGCAAGTGGATTGGTCTGGAGGGAACAGCCATTCTTGCAAAGAGAAATAAGGAGAAGCTGTTGGCAAGATATCCTGCCTACTTCATAGAGGAAGCAGTAGGATTTGACCGGTATCTGTCGGTGGTGCCGGAGGCCGCAGCCGCCGTAAAGTCCGGCGTCAACGCCATGCATGATGCCTCCGAGGGCGGAATTTTCGGAGCTCTCAGAGAACTTGCGGAAAAGGCGGGAGTCGGACTGACAATAGACTTAAAAAAACTGCCCTTGCGACAGGAGACCGTGGAGGTCTGTGAGTGCTGTCAGGCAAACCCATATGAGCTTGCATCAGGAGGCTGTCTGATTATGACGGCGGAGGATGGTCAGGTATTGGCAGAAGCACTGGAGGCAGAAGGAATTCCGGCGGCAGTGGTGGGAAGAACTACGGACAGCAATGACAGAATTATCCTCAATGAGGACGAGATTCGTTTCCTGGACAGAGCAGGACAGGATGCTATATACGTAAACAATGAAGAA
This sequence comes from Acetatifactor sp., assembly GCA_051880315.1. Taxonomy (GTDB): domain Bacteria; phylum Bacillota; class Clostridia; order Lachnospirales; family Lachnospiraceae; genus Acetatifactor. Next base: position 4,330 of record JBJENR010000037.1, on the reverse strand, counting down.
GGAGTGAATTAAGATGAGAGAAGAATTACTTGCTGTGATTGAAAAGAACAGTCGTATGGATTTGAAGGAGCTTGCCATTATTCTGGGCGTGGAGGAGATTGATGTTGTGAATGAGCTTGCCGCACTGGAGGCAGAAGGCATCATCTGCGGCTATCACACGCTGATTAACTGGGAGAAGACTGATATTGACAAGGTGACGGCCCTGATTGAAGTGCGTGTTACCCCTCAGAGAGGACAAGGCTTTGACAATGTGGCAGAGCGCATCCAGAAATACCCGGAAGTACGCAGCGTATACCTGATTTCCGGCGGCTATGACCTGATGGTAATCCTGGAGGGCAAGACTCTCCGTGAGGTATCTTCTTTTGTATCGGATAAGCTGTCCACCCTGGATCAGGTACTGAGCACGGCAACCCATTTTATTCTGAAAAAATACAAGGACCACGGCACTGTGTTCGGCCAGAAGTCTGCAGATGAGAGGGAGATGATTACACCATGAGAAACCCGTTAGCAGATAAAGTTGTTGAGATTAAACCCTCAGGAATCCGTAAGTTTTTTGATGTAGTAAAGGAAATCAAGGGTGCTATTTCTCTGGGTGTGGGTGAGCCTGATTTTGACACACCCTGGCACATCAGAGAAGAGGGTATCTATTCCCTGGAAAAGGGAAAAACCCATTATACCTCCAATGCCGGTCTGGAGGACCTGCGTCAGGAAATCTGCCATTATATGAAGCGTAAAAACGGTCTTACCTACGACTGGAAGAAGCAGGTGCTGGTGACGGTAGGCGGTTCCGAGGCCATTGACATCGGACTTCGTGCCATGATTAATCCCGGGGATGAGGTGCTGATTCCCCAGCCCAGCTATGTATCCTACGAGCCCTGTGCGGTGCTGGCAGGTGCAACTCCGGTTATCATTAACCTAAAGGCAGAGAATGAGTTCCGTCTCACAGCACAGGAGCTGGAGGACGCCATCACCGACAAGACTAAGATCTTGATTCTGCCTTTTCCCAACAATCCTACCGGTGCTATTATGGAGAGAAAGGATCTGGAGGCCATTGCTGAGGTGATTATTAAACATGACATCTATGTCATGTCCGATGAAATCTACGCTGAACTGACCTATAAGGGTGAGCATGTCTCCATTGCAAGCCTGCCCGGCATGCAGGAGAGGACACTGTTAATCAACGGCTTCTCCAAGGCCTATGCCATGACCGGCTGGAGAATGGGTTATGTCTGTGGTCCCGAAAACATCATTGCCCAGATGACCAAGATTCATCAGTTTGCCATTATGTGTGCTCCCACCACAGGGCAGTTTGCTGCCGTGGATGCTTTGAAAAACGGAGATCCGGACATTGCCGAGATGCGCACGGCATACAATCAGCGCCGCCGTTATCTTATGAATGCTTTTCGTGAGATGGGGCTGGAGTGCTTTGAGCCCTACGGAGCATTTTATGTTTTCCCCTGTATCAAAGAGTTTGGCATGACCAGTGAAGAGTTTGCCACACGTTTTCTGGAGGAGGAAAAGGTGGCAGTGGTTCCGGGTACAGCCTTCGGCGACTGCGGGGAAGGCTTCCTGCGTATTTCCTATGCGTATTCGCTGGAGAATCTGAAGATTGCCATCGGAAGACTGGAGCATTTCGTGAAGAAGCTTCGGGAAAGCAAGGGATGACGGGAATCTGCGCTTGACGAGAATCAAAGGAATCGGACAGGGAGTAACTTAGTCATGCATATTATCTTACATCAGCCGGAGATACCGGCAAATACCGGAAATATCGGACGTACCTGCGTTGCTACGGGTTCCTCTCTGCATCTGATTGAGCCCCTGGGCTTTCATCTGGATGAAAAATCCATCAAACGCGCAGGTATGGATTATTGGAATCTTCTGGATGTCCACAGGTATGTTAACTTTGAAGAATTTAAAAACAGCCATCCGGGTGCAAAAATCTGGATGGCTACCACAAAAGCAAAACGCTGTTATACGGAAGTTTCCTTCGGACCGGAGGACTTTATCATGTTCGGCAAGGAGAGTGCCGGAATTCCGGAAGAGATTCTGGTGGAGAACGAAGAAAGCTGTATCCGTATTCCCATGCTGCCGGAAATCCGTTCCCTGAACCTGTCCAATTCCGTGGCAATCGTGCTCTATGAAGCGCTTCGCCAGAACGGCTTTTCCCGGTTTCAGACGGAGGGTGAGCTTCACAGGCTGCAGTGGAAAGAATAAGCAGTAATTATATTTGCAATGAATACGCCCCGCACTTTGATAGAGTGTGGGGCGTATTCGTTGATCTATGAAGTGGATTGCAGAAGATTGATTGTGTAAAGGCAATATTAACGAAATACCGAACTTGATTTCTGCAATGAAACGTGTTACATTAATTTCAAAGCATATATTCTCTGTTTCTGTCAGCATCGTGCTGTATTTGTTTTCTATTATCATTCAATGAATCCTATGCTTTTATTTCAATTATGAATTGCATAGTGTATTGAATGATGGGCGATGTGGTGTGGCCTTTTGTTCCTATACACTATGAAGAACAGGAGGTTACATGAAGAAACTGGACGAAATGAATTTACTGGATGACTTTCTGGTGAATAGCCTGATGAGTCACAATGTGTACGGGGAGAGAGCTTCCAGGTATATCCTGGAATGTATCCTGCACAGAAAGCTTGGGAGACTTATAGTGGTTCCTCAAAAATTTATTGTGGGTGAGGATACAGAATCCCATGGAGTACGATTGGATATTTATCTGGATGAGGAGAACGGCGAAGTTTTTGACATTGAACCTGACCGGAATGATGGAAAAGATGATATAAAGGCATTACCGAGAAGAGCGCGTTTTTACCATGCAAAGATTGATGCTGAGAATCTTGAAAGTGGTGAGAGTTATGATAAACTTCGAAATGTACTTGTAATATTTATCACATCATATGATCCTTTTGGCAGGGAGCGTATGGTGTATACGATTCAAAATAAATGCGTGGAAGAATCTGACCTGCTTTATGAAGATGGAGCGAAGTGCATTTTCCTTTACACAAAGGGAACCAAGGGAAATCCACCGGAGGAATTGCTTAGACTACTGCATTATATGGAGGATCCTTCCGATGAAAATGCGCAGACGGAAGGGCTGAGATCCCTGCATAAAATGGTTACAGAAGTCAAACGAGACAGAGAGGTAGGGCTCGCGTATATGAAGAGTTTTGAGAGAGAACAGAGAATAAGAAAGCAGGGTTGGGCAGAAGGCAGGGCTGAGGGCAGGGCAGAAACCTTACATAAAATGCTGGAAGCAAAGCTTGACGTGGAGATTATTCTGAAAGCAGGATTTACTAGGGAAGAAATTGATGCGGTGGGTATGAGTACTGCTTCATCAAGAAATTAGCTACGCCATCATTTTCATTACTGTCAATGATAAGCGTTGCCTTATTTTTTACTTCGTCTATTGCATTTGCTACTGCACATGCTTCATCAGCTATTTCAAACATAGAAAGATCATTTATGGAATCTCCGAAAACAACAATTCTATCGCATCCAAGATTCTCTTTACACTTTAAGACAGCCTGTGCTTTGGTAGCGCCATGAGGGCATATCTCCAGCCAATACTCATCTCCGTAGGTATCTTTTTGAAAAACACATTCCCAGTTTCCGGCATGACGCACCTTTTCATAGACCGGCTGTAATTCTTCTTTTTCCGCAATCAAGGTAACATAGGTGACAATTCCTGCAAATAAGTCCATATCATCCGTAACAGGTCTCATTCTTTTATCACCGGAATGATTATCAACATACTTCTGCAATCCTATGTTCAATTCTCCTTTGCGGTATGACTTAGTCATATGACCATCAAAATAGGCTGTAACAAATCCCATGGGTTCAATGATCTCCGATAGCATTTGTCTTAACCGGTTCACGTCACAATCTGAAAACTGCTGTATATCTGTCTCTTTTTTCAGAATCTGATTCGCCAGCACAGTTCCGTTCCGTGTGATTACAGGTACAGGGAATGGAATTTCTTTCGTGATTTCCCATGCACTGTGAAAGGAGCGGGCTGTGGCATAAGTGATAAGCATCCCTTGGTCTATTAATGAATTAATGATACGAATCGTATCCTCCGATAGTGTTTTATCATTTCGCATCAAGGTGCCGTCCAGATCAGTTACATACAAGGTCTTTTTATTCATTCCACATTTCGGCAATCATAACATCCATACAATGTTGATGTGCCACTCCTCCATAGAAATATAGTATTCCTGATTCAACAAAAAAACTATAACCCATTTGTTTAGTTTTGACATATTATTCTATTACCGGTTGAATTACGAATATTGTCTGTTAACCATGA
>JBJENR010000036.1:0-21408 GCA_051880315.1 Acetatifactor sp. | reverse complement strand
TTACCCCGTGGAGTGGCAGGAGGATTATAACACCACAGTCAAAGTTTTTAAAACCGCCTGTAATTACTTAAAACAAATCGTCAGACTGTTTATCGAATTCAATATAAAAAAACATATATGACAGAGGACATCATGAAAGAGTATATCAAGAGAATCGATCTGACCAGAGATTATGAGGCCCACAAGGACGAATACCTGAAGGCCATAGAAGCTGTCTGCCGGGAAACTGCATTTTCCGGCGGTAAGTATGCAGAAATCTTCGATAAGGAATTTGCCGCCTATGTGGGCTGCAAATATGCCTGTGGGGTAAATAACGGTACCTCCGCCCTTCACTGTGCAATGCTTGCCCTGGGCGTAGGACCGGGCGACGAGGTCATCGTCCCGGCAAACACCTATATTGCTACCGCATGGGGTGTAAGCTACACCGGCGCAACTCCCGTTTTTGCCGACTGCACGGCAGACACCTGGGAAATCGACCCGGCGGATGTGGAGCGAAAAATCACCCCCCGCACCAAAGGTATCATCGGTGTACATCTGTACGGACAACCCTTTGATTACGAAGGCATCCGTAAAATTGCAAAAAAGCACGGACTATTTGTGGTGGAGGACTGTGCTCAGGCCCACGGTGCCAAATTCCGGGGGGAAAATGTAGGCACCTTAGGTGAACTGGCCTGTTTCAGCTTCTACCCCGGCAAAAATCTCTATGCCTTCGGCGAAGGCGGCAGCGTGGTCTGCAACCGGGAGGATTACTGGAAACATATGAACCGGCTGAAGAACCAGGGCTGCGATGTGAGATACTATCACGATGAAATTGGGTATAATTATCGTCTGGAGGGACTGCAGGCGGCAGTCCTCTCCGTAAGCCTGCGGTTTTTGCCCCGCTGGACCGAAATCCGGCAGACAATCGGCAGACGCTATCTGAGAGAAATCAACAATCCTCTGATTACCATGCAGAAGCATCCTGAAAACACGGAGCCAGTCTTCCATCTTTTCGTTATTCAGGTTCCCGATCACAATCATTTTATCCGCTATATGGAAAAAGCTGGTGTGGAATGCAATATGCACTACCCTGTGCCCTGTCATCTTCAGAAAGCTTATGCATCCCTAGGCGGTAGAAAAAAAGACTGCCCCAATGCCGAGAGGCTGGCGGAACACTGTGTCACCCTGCCGCTCTTCCCCGAGATGAGGGAGGAGGAGGTCACCCGTGTCATCCAGCTGTGCAATGCCTACGGGCAACTCTGTTAGGCTTCCGGACGCTCTGTTCCGGAGCCTTCGGGCCACTCCATGTCAGGCCATCCTTTTTCCGGCTGTTCCATGCCCGGTTCTCCTTTTTCCGGCCATTCCATACCCGATTCTCCTTTTTCCGGACGCTCCATGCCCGGCTGTCCTTTTTCCGGACGCTCCATTCCCGGTTCTCCTTTTCCCGGTCGCTCCATGCCCGGCTGTCCTGTTTCCTGGCGCTCCATGCCCGGTCGCCCCTGCTTACCGAAGCCGGTTCCTTCCCCATACAGCAATTGTTCCAGAACTACCTCGTAGACTTCTTCCCCTGCAGTGAGTGTGTAGGTCTCCCCCTGCTTCAGATCCGGAAGGCTGATCAAGACAGAATCAAATGTCTTTTCCGGCGCAATAGAAATCAACTCTTTTCCTTCACTGTCGGATAATTTCACCTTACAACCTGCTTCACAACGGGATACCTTAACCAAAATAGAGCCCTGATTTTCCGCCTCACTAAAGTTCATCGCCATACCCGAGCTGCCCACTGCCGTCAGTGTTCCTCCGGTAATCTTTGCGGTGCTTTCATAATCAATTGCCCCATTACCGCTGTTCACCGGCCCGTACACACAGAGCTTGCCTCCTGTCATAAACAGGCTGCCATTGGAATCCACACCATCACCCTCCGCGTCAATCGTGATCTCACCGCCTGAAATCAGAATGACGCCTCCTCTTTCGGACGCATTCAGCCCGTCATCCTGCGCATGCACCTGAATGTTCCCTCCGCAGAGATACACAGAGTCACCCTCAATTCCTTCATAGCACTCATCTATCACAATATCGCCGCCTTGAACATAAACGAAGCCTTTTTCTTCCTCCTCGTCATTTCCGGAATGTATCCCATCCTTGCCGGCCGTAAGCCGCATGGTACCTGCTGCAACTCTCACACTGTCCTTCCCGCTGAGTGCCTTTTTTTCGGCTTTTACCGTAATCGTGCCACCGGTTATCTTCAGGTCATCCTTGGATACAATACCATGCCCTTCCTCAGCCACAATGTCCAGACTTCCGCTTCCGTTGATTGTCAGGTCGCTCTTGGAAAAAATCACGCCATCTATATTGTTCCCGTCCCGCGAGGTATACCCGCCGTCATTGGTCAAATTGTTTACCGAGCCCTCTGCCAAGGTGAGAAATACTTTATCCGCCTCTTTCACATAAATGGCCGCATCTCCATTGTTGCTGACGGTTACCCCGTCCAACACCAGCTGAATCTTTGCACTGTCCGGAGCATCCACCACAATCATGCTATCGGTAAGGTTACCGCTCAGAATATATGTCCCTTCCTCTGTGATGGTCACACCACCGTCATCCAGATTGATTTTCTTACTTTCTTTTTCCTCATATGCGCCGCTTAAGTCCCTGTCAGTAAACATATCCTCTGCACCATCAAGCATAGCCAGGGCAGAAGCCATAAGTGCATCCGTCTCCTCATTCCCGGCTGTCTTACCGCTCTCAGAAAAATCCGCGGCTCCGGTTGCACCGGAGGATGCACCGCAGGCCGTCAAACTCGTCAGAATCAGGGCTCCCGCACACAACAAAGCTGCTATCTTCCTCATCCCATTCCTCCTTATTTCTTTACAGTTCATAGGGTATCATCTCCCGATCTGACAGTGAGATTTCCAGATTTCCGTTTCGGCATCGCAATTTGTCAATCATTTCCTTCTCTGTATCCTCACTGTTCAGCTCAATATGATAAACCAGCTTATACAAGCTTCCCATATTGGTGGTTTTCACCTGCTTCAGTTCATGAGACACGGTATACTGATTCAGCACCTCATCAAAAACTCCGGAATAGTTCAAATCCTCCGGCACCGTAATATGCAGTACCTTGTATTTCTTTCTGTTCTTTCCCGCCCCGAAATCAAAACAATCATAAATCAGCATGGTTCCGCTGAGTATCAGGGTAAACAGCAAAGCAAAGCCCAGATATCCCATTCCGGCAAGAAGCCCTGCACACATCGCCAGAAAAATTTCGCTGATTTCCCGGGCCGTTCCCGGCACGGAACGAAAACGTACCAGACTGAATGCCCCTGCAACTGCCACACCCGCTCCCAGATTTCCGTTTACCATCATAATGACCACACACACAATGGCCGGTAGCAGTGCAATCGTCACCAGAAAGCTCTTGGTATAGTAATTGCGACGCGTGTACATCACCGCCATAATCAAACCTATCACCAAGGCAACCACAACACACATCAGAAAACTCCACACAGATATGACCTCCGTGGCCTGAGAATCAAAAACCCCACGAAATATTTTGTTAAGCATAGTTTTTTACTCCTTTTCTTTGATTATATATTTTCATATAGGCACTGCCATACTTTGAAAAACCGGTTCTGTAAATTCTTTCTGCGGAAAGAACCTGTGCCATCCACAGAGGTATACTCTGAGAGGTTTTGATTTCCATTAACGTCTGTCCCGGTTCCAGAACCGGCGTTCCGTAGATTCCCTTCTCCAGCGACAAATCCGTCTCCCTCCAAAGGATATTCTCATCAAAGGTCACACGAAAATCTTTGGTATTCTTTGAGAAGTACGCATCTCTCTCATAGGAAATAAAAATCTTTGGCGCCGGTCTGCCATAGAAATCCAGAAAATAATCTATCTCTTCTCCTATCTGGGAATGTTCCGGCAGCCTGCCGTGACCTGTCAGGTATTCCATGGCTGTCTGCTCCGGTACGGTAATACGCCTCTTGTACACCACGTCGTCATACTTCTTTTTTATCTCTATGAACACCTTATCCTCCGGTCCCACCTGCCGATAGCTTCTCAGACGCAGCTTTTCCTTATACAGAGGCTTCTCCAGGGAGTTGCGAATCAATCTGTAGGAATCGGTATCAAAATAAATATTCCTGATAATGCTGTGACCAAAGGAATCCTGCTCCATAAATGGTTTCATCGCCTCCAGCACTTTTTCCTTCTGTCCTTTGGTAAGCAGATATTTCATCTCATATCTCTTAAATACATTTTGTGAAGCCATTCTGTTCCCCCTGTCTTATCTACTGGTTAATTCCAATGACATCCGTCAGCCTTGTTCATCTTTATCATACAATTACATTAATACCAATTTCTGTATAATTTGTGTAAAAATTGTGAAAAATCTGTGCCCTGGAAATCTCTGCATGACTGAAAATGATTCGCTCTAAGACCATCAAAGGATCACAAAATGTGCGCCCCAGGGCACAAAAAAGGCAGCAGTAGAAAGCTCTCACTGCTGCCGACCGTTCATTATTCCCTGCCGTCCCAACAATAGGTGCAGAGCTTGCATTTGTCGATTCCAACCGATTCCATCATATCATCCAGTCTCTGATAACGGAGGGTGGTGAAATTTAATTGCTTTCCGATTCTGTTCACCATTTCGTTGTACTGGGGTGAATCCGGATCCACATAATTTTTCAAATCTATCTCCTTGTCCTCTGACTCCATCTCCTTCAGTACACGTCTGGTAATCAGCTCCATCTCGGAGGAAGAACGGGAGAAATTCAAATATTTACAGCCGTACAAGAGGGGAGGACAGGCAGGTCTGATATGAACCTCCCTTGCGCCGCTCTGATACAAAAACTCCGTGGTCTCTCTGAGCTGTGTCCCCCTTACAATAGAGTCGTCAATGAGCAGCAGGCTCTTATTCTCAATCAGGTCATGCACCGGTATCAGCTTCATCTTGGCAATCAGATTTCTCTGGGTTTGAATCGTAGGCATAAAGGATCTGGGCCAGGTAGGTGTATACTTGATAAAAGGTCTGGAAAAGGGAATACCGGAGCGGTTCGCATAGCCAATGGCATGGGCTGTACCGGAATCCGGCACGCCCGCCACAATATCAGGGCGCACATCATCTCTCTCCGCCAGCTTGGCACCACAGTTGTAGCGCATACTTTCCACACTGATGCCCTCGTAGGAGGAAGAAGGATATCCATAATAAACCCAGAGGAAAGTACAGATTTTCATGTCCTTGCCGGGCTGCACCAGAGTTGTGACGCCTTCCGGTGTCACAACCGCAATCTCCCCTGGACCAAGCTCTCTCTCCGCGGTGTATCCAAGATTTAAATAGGCAAAGCTCTCAAAGGAAATACAATAAGCATTCTCTTTTCTGCCGATGGAAACCGGTGTTCTTCCAAGCCTGTCCCTGGCAGCATATATCCCCTTGGGCGTCATCACAAGCAGAGTCATGGAGCCGTCAATCTGCTCCTGGGCATACCTGATGCCTTCTACCAGATTATCCTGCTGGTTTATCAATGCCGCTACCAGCTCTGTGGCATTGATTTCCCCACTGCTCATCTCCATAAAATGAGAAGTGCCGTTTGCAAATACACTTTCCACCAGCTTATCTCTGTTGTTTATTTTCCCTACGGTTGTGATGGCATAGGTGCCATGATGGGAACGAACCAATAAGGGCTGGGGTTCATAGTCGGAAATGCAGCCAATGCCCAGATTTCCGTGCATATCGTTGACTTCCTTATCAAACTTTGTTCTGAAGGGCGCATTCTCAATATTATGAATCGCCCTGTCATACCCTTTTTCCCTGCTGTATACTACCATTCCAGCACGCCTTGTACCAAGATGGGAATGATAATCTGTTCCGAAGAACAAATCAAACACACAGTCCTCTTTTGATGCAACTCCAAAAAATCCGCCCATTTCAATAACCATGCCTTTCTCTGTTATCTTACTTCACAACTTTTTATACGTTAATCTCAGCCTTAACACCCAGAAGTTCCTTGTTCTCCTCCAGCACGGGAGCTATAACATTCTTTAAGAATGCGTCCACCTGTTCTCTGGAACGCCCTACATATTTGGCCGGATCCATGGTTTTTTGAAGGTCCTCAAGACTCATATTGAATGCCGGGTCCGCAGCAATCAGCTCCAGAAGATTATTTTCCTTTCCTTCTACCTTCACATTCCGTGCTGCTTCCATGGAAAGCTCTCTGATACGCTCGTGAAGCTCCTGACGGTTTCCTCCGGCCTTCACCGCATCCATCATAATGTTCTCCGTCGCCATGAAGGGCAGTTCACTGCGCAGCCTCTTCTCGATTACCTTGGGATACACCACAAGGCCGTCAACCACGTTCAGACAGAGGTCCAAGATACCGTCAATTGCCAGGAAGCCCTCCGGAATCGAGAGACGCTTATTAGCGGAATCGTCCAGGGTTCTCTCAAACCACTGGGTGGCTGAAGTGATTGCGGGATTCAGGGCATCAATCATCACATACCTTGAAAGAGAAGCAATTCTCTCACTTCTCATGGGATTTCTCTTATAGGCCATGGCAGAGGAGCCAATCTGGCTCTTTTCAAAGGGTTCCTCCACCTCCTTGAGATGCTGGAGAAGACGGATGTCGTTGCTCATCTTATGAGCAGAAGCTGCAATCCCCGCAAGGATATTGGCTACTCTGGTATCCACCTTTCTGGAATAGGTCTGTCCGGACACGGGGAAACATTCGTTGAAGCCCATTTTGGCAGCTATCATGGGGTCAATCTTATCAATGGTCTCCTGATCTCCATCAAAGAGCTCCAGGAAGGAGGCCTGTGTACCGGTTGTTCCCTTGGAGCCAAGCAGCTTCATGGTACTCAGAACATAGTTCAAATCCTCCAGGTCAAGATAAAATTCCTGAAGCCAGAGAGTTGCACGTTTCCCTACCGTAGTGGGCTGGGCCGGCTGAAAATGGGTGAATGCAAGTGTAGGCTGGGCCTTGTACTTCTCGGCAAAATCTGCCAGCTTTGCAATCACATTGACCAGCTTTTTCTTCACCAGCTTCAGGGCTTCCGTCATCACAATAATATCTGTATTGTCCCCAACATAGCAGGAGGTTGCTCCCAGATGAATGATGCCTGCTGCCTTAGGGCACTGCTGTCCGTATGCATATACATGGCTCATTACGTCATGACGCACTTCCTTCTCTCTGGCCTTTGCAACATCATAATTGATATCCTCGGCATGGGCCTTCAATTCCTCAATCTGCTCATCAGTGATAACAGGCTTGCCGTTCTGGCTTAATCCCAGTTCCTTCTCGGTCTCCGCAAGGGCAATCCACAGCTTTCTCCAGGTGCGAAACTTCATGTCGGGAGAAAAAATATACTGCATCTCCTTACTTGCATAGCGCTCGGAAAGCGGGCTTTCATATCTGTCTGTACTCATTCTCTGTTCTCCTTCTAAATTCTGTTTCTTATTGAGCCTAACTTTTATTTCTTTACATTCCTACTGGTCAAACTCTCCACGGATATCCTCCACCGGCGGCTCCAAGGGATACTTTCCGCTAAAGCAGCCCTTACAGATTCCAAGTCCGTTCACAATTTCCTCCAGCCTCTCAAGCTTAAGGTAGGCAAGACTGTCCGTTCCGATGATTTTACAGATTTCCTCCACAGAATGCTTATAGGCAATCAGCTGCTCTCTGGCGGGCACATCCGTGCCAAAGTAACAGGGCCAGAGAAAGGGCGGTGAGCTGACTCTCATATGTACCTCCTTCGCTCCGGCATCCCGCAGCATCTTCACAATACGGTCGGAAGTGGTTCCGCGGACAATGGAATCATCAATCATGATAATCCGCTTGCCTTCCACTGCTTCCCGGATGGGATTCAATTTCACCTGTACACTGCTCTCGCGGCTCTTCTGCTTGGGCTTAATAAAGGTACGACCTACATAGGTGTTTTTTACAAAGGCTGTCCCACAGGGAATTCCGGACTGCAGGGAATAGCCCAGCGCAGCACAATTGCCGGACTCCGGTACGCCCACAACAAGATCTGCCTCCACCGGCGAATCCATGGCAAGGAACTTACCTGCCATAATTCTGGAATGATAGACGCTGACGCCGTCAATGTTGCTGTCCGGCCTGGAAAAATAAATGTATTCAAACACGCATCTTGCATGCTCTTTCGGCGGAATCGCATGGCTCATATCCGACTGGATACCCTTTTCCGGGGAAATCGTAACTATCTCTCCGGGTAACACATCCCTGACAAACTCCGCACCGATGGTATCCAGTGCACAGCTCTCACTGGAAAGAATATAGGCATTGTCTCTTTTGCCGATACATAAAGGTCTGAAGCCAAAGGGATCCCTGACACCAATCAGCTTTCTGGGCGACATGATAACCAGGGAGTAGGCTCCCTTAATTTTGTCCATGGTACGACCCACAGCCTCCTCCACCGACTTGGAATTCAATCTCTCCCTGGCGATGTAGTAAGCAATAATCTCGGAATCGATGGTAGTCTGAAAAATAGCACCTGTATAGGCCAGCTCCCTGCGCAGCTCCGGCGTGTTGATGAGGTTACCGTTATGGGCAAGTCCCAGCGTCCCCTTCACATAATTTAACACCAGCGGCTGGGCATTTTCACGGGTAGAACTGCCTGCCGTTGAATATCGTACATGCCCCACCCCGATATCTCCCTTGAGCTTTTCCAGCTGCTCCGGCGTAAATGCCTCGTTCACAAGCCCCATGTCCCTGGCGGAGAGAACCTGCCCCTTGGGACCCGCAGTATCGCTGACCGCTATACCGCAGCTCTCCTGACCGCGATGCTGCAGGGAAAGCAGGCCGTAATAAATAGTGGCTGCCACATCCTGTCTGTCAAAGTCATAGACGCCAAAAACACCACACTCTTCTTTCAACCTGTCGCTGTTTTCTGACTGAAAATATAAGTTTTCCGACATTGAAATGCTTCCTTTCTTCTATAAGATAGGTTTTTTCCGACGGACTAATCATAGCTTACGCGAAAATATTAGTCAATAGTTATTCGTACTTATTCACCATATCAAGAATTTCCGCCGCATAATCCGGATACCTGTTTGCAATGTCCATAATCTCTGATTTCGCTGTCTCCGCCACATCTGTATTATAGTCCATCTGTTTTCGGAGGGCCTGACGTCTGAGTATCAGTTCATGCCGAATCTCCACCATCTCTCTCTTATCCAGCAATGCCCCCGGCTGATCCTGCCATCTCACCGGATCCGTAATATGATAATTGTTCATCTGTGCCACAAGCTGCTTCCGGTAATAATCCATCTTTGCCTCAGCTTCGGCATATTCTTTTCGCTCCTCTTTCTCCTGCAGGTACCGGGTCCATAGGTCCTCCAGAATATCGGCACTGTCCACACTATACTTGATTCGAAGATATTCCAGCAGATTGCTGTTGTTGACATATCGGATTTTCACCTTATTCTGCAATTGCACCAGCTTGTTAATACCGCCTGCCACCCGTTGAAGTTCCCTTTCCCTGTCCGTATACTTCACCATCAGCACTGTCTCCGCCACGGCTGCTGCCCCCACCGTCAGAAGATAGCCGGCTCTGGTATTCATTTCAAATCCAAACTGAAGTGTCACCAGAAGAATCATACATATAATAAAGGCAGTAAAAATAATCACCACCATCCCTCTGAAATTATCCAGCATGGTTTCCAGTTCCGTGCGTCTGTACTCAAATGCCTGCCTCTCCCGGTCAAGCCTTTTCAGATCCTGCTTTACCAGCTGATTGTAATCTTCACATTCCCTTAGCTTCCGGATTCCCTCCGGAATCTCTCCCTCCTGCCTGCGAATCTCCGCATACTCACTGTCACTCATCCGGTTTTTCTTGTCATGATATCTTTCACATTCCCGTTCCACCGTCAGAAGCCTGGTGGCAATGCTGTTCAGCTTTTCTCTCTCCGTCTCGGGAAGTGCCTCAATCTCCTCCATGTCTGTCAGATAGGAAGTCACCAGTGAGTACTCTCCCGACAAAAGATTCATTTCCTTTGTGGCCTCGGATATCTGCTCAAGACAATTGGTAATATAGCGGCTTCGCTGTTCCTCATTCCGAAAATCTACATCCTCCCTGTCATAGACGATGCTTTCCCAGTCCTCCGGGTTCTTGTCTCTTTTTCTTTTTCTCTTAAACAATCTGTCCCAAAATGCCATCCAAGTATCCCCCGTGTCAAATGGACATGCTGCTCCGATAACTGCTCTTCAGCACCTGTATGAGCTGATCGCTCTCCTCATAATATTTCTGCTTGTCCGAACCCTCCCGGAGCTCTCTCCGATGGTTCAGCCGGAGATATTCCGGCTGCTGCTCCCATTCCTCCGTCAACCGTTCTATATCCTTTTCCAGGCTGAGTGTAAGTTCGTACTTCTCATGATTGTCAGCGGCAAAGGCAACATACTCTTTCTCTGACAGCTCCATTCTCTTAGCCGCCAGGTAATCTCTGTAATATATGTCCTGCTGCTCTGTCTCCCAAGCCTTAAAAAAACTCTGCGCAGCATTTTCATACAGCATCAATCTTGACAGTGCCACACCTCTGTTATGCCAGATGGCGGCAAGACAGCTTACGGCCGGAAGCGGAGCCCCCTCTGTTTCATTTTCCTTCCACTTGGCTATCAGCAGGTCATATTGCCTGATTGCTTCCCTATATTTTCTGTTGCTGACCATGTAGTCGACCTGGCTCTTTTTCTTTTCTATGCCGCTGAGACCGGCTCCGCGCTTCAGTACCTGTTCCACCTCGCCTATGGTACGTCTGTCAAAGAACCCTGTGTAATCAAAAATCGTCCCCACAAAAGCACTTAAGGAGCCCTGCCTGTGCACCAGCGGATACAGAAGCTTTGCCAGTTCCTTTAAACCACATTCCCTGTCAAGCCACTGCAGCAGTCCGTCATCCATCAGGGATAAATCCAGCAGGAAGGCATTCTCTTTCAGACAATAACAGAGTTCCTCCACACAATAGACATTGATTCCCGGACCCGGTACACAATACGGAATCCGTGCATAATTTCCCAAACAGATACTGATGCGCATAACGTCACAAACCTTTCTAATACAAAGTAATCTTTTCTCTCCACACACGACCGGAGGATGGTTTCATCTCTCCCAGCCCCAGGTCCTCCAGTTCCACCACGAGAACATTTTCAGCCTCAAGGAAAAAACGTGCTCTCATACGAACCGTAGTTCCCGAGAGTTCATCCAGAACCACCTGAGCAAGCTTCCCTTTCTTTCCCACCAGAGGAGTGATGATTAATGTTATCTCATTTCCGTCCTGTAAATAAAATTCCAGCTCTCTGGAGGCCTCATACCAGTTCACTCCCGCATCCAGCAGTGCAAAATAAGATTCCTCGCCCTGTCTCAGAATATTCATACCGATATTGGCCTTTAGTTTATCATTTCCCAAAAAGATATATTCTCTTCCTTCGGTGCTGATGTTCAGGCGTTCCTGCATTCCCAGACAGGCGCCTTTGCTGAACAAATTGTTTCCCTGAAATACTCTTCTGTTTCTGCAGAGATATTTCAGAGATTCCTTCATCCACTCCTGACTGAACCCATCCCCTATGAGAAAAACGCTCCCTGCGCGTGAGCCCTCACAGGCCTCTCCTGCTATTTTGAGAAGACCGATATCAAGCTCGCCTGCCTTTTTTTCCCGCCCGGCCACTGCCTCCGGCAGTGGCTCCCAGAACGGGAAGGGGTAGGCCTTCTCCTCTATGTACGCAACCATCGGTGTTGTGCGCCTGTTGCAATCCATGCGGTAGACCTTAATACAATTCCCCACATAGGCAAAAAGTAGGGACTGATTCATCCAAAGTTCCTTGGGCTGATGAATCATATAATAATAATAGCTCTCCGTATGGCTCTGAAAAAAAATATTTTCCGTCTTTAATCTGAGTCCGCCGGCAACACAGCTTAAGATATCCAATATGTGATGGTCCAGAATCTCACAGGTAATCATCAGTCCGTCAATTTTGTCCACAGAGGCCACCTGGTTCAGCATCCCCAGGCATCGCTTGACAAAGAGAGTCAGAAGTGCCACAGGTTCAAAGCTTTCCCCATCAATCAGGACCGGTTCCCCGTCTATGGCAAGCGCCAGAAGATTATCCACAAGAATCCCCTGCTCTTCCTCGCCCCTTTTCACAGCCTCCCTGCCATAAAACCACTGATTTACCCCACTGCGCTTGCAGAGCACCGTGGGAATATTATAGTTCTCGGTTCCCGCCGTCTGGGAGACAGTTTCCACTTCCCCTGTACCGGGCAGAATGTAGCTTATCTGGGAAAACTCATTTCCCAGGTCAAAGCCCACGATAATCTTTTCACCGCTCAAGAATCCCATACCAGTTTCCTCATTACATCAGTTCAAACAGTCTGCTGTTAAAGTATTCTTTTCTGTAATACTCCTCCAGAAGATTATCCAACGTATCATAATCTTGAAGTGCCCTGCTGAACACTATGTCATTAATCAGATGATACATGCTGCCGCAGCCCTCGCTCAGAATATCACTTTTCTGTATAATATTACTCTCTGTCAGCTGCTCATCCTCATCCTTCAGCTCCGTAATGTAATACTGAAGGCTCTCACCGAAGAAGAGAATGAATTCTTTGACGCATACACCGCCGTAAACATTTTTCATGTTCTCCGTCACATACTCATCCGCCTCTCCGTCCTCGTGCATGATGACATAATGGATACGAACCTTGGCCCGGGGATTTGCGTGATATTCCACGATGGTTTTGTCCGACATCTCCTGAAGCACCAGCTCGTCATCCCTGTAGGCCTTGAAAAACTCAAGATGTATCCCTTCATTTATGAGCTCATGTAAGAAAATCTTTACGGCCTGTCCCACCGCCACGGAATCCATTTCTCCGCTGTTTTCGGCGTAATACTTCAGGAAGGCAAGCTTGCAGATTCTGCGTACGGACTCTCCTCTTGTATACATCCGCATAATCTCATCAATCACATATTTGTCGGTGACCCTGTCTCTCACAAAATACTCCATGGAACACTGTGCCAGAAATGCATCCTCCACCTCAGGCTTTGCCCCTTGTGATATATAGTAGCGGAAAATCTCCATCTTTTCCCCCACAAAGGCACCCGTATACAGCATTTGTACCAATATGTTTTCACAGAGATTGTAGCAGTCCACCTCGAAGGATACGGCAGCCTTCCACAAATCTCTCAAATCCCTGGTCATTCCTTTGTAGTACAGAGTGAGATACCGCAGAATAACACTGTCGTATTTCCCTTTTCGGAAGGTATAAACAGCCGATGCAAGCAGCACCTCATCCTCTATCATATTTTTTTTCTCAATCAGTGGTGCAAGAAGCCGCACCAGCTGTTTCACGTCAATGAAATAGGGTCCGTATTTTTCTAACCACTGTCCGGCCAGCTCCAGGTTTCCCCGAAGAATCATCAGCCTGATCAGTTTCCCCCTCTCCTCAGCAGAGAATTCCTCGGGGTTCAGTCTCACAAGATACGCATCCAAAGCCTGCATATCATCCGTATCATAGTAAAACTGCAAAAGCTGCATCACCAGGTCATGCTTTATCCTGCAGTCTGTGTCCTCAGACGCAATCACACTGCGTACCCTGTTCATGCACTCCGGCTGATTCAGATTGTTCTCCTTCTCCCCCTGGCACAGATACAGCGCAAGCTCCGGATTATCCAGTGGAAAGCCTGACAGTGCCCGAAGCATTTTCCCCGGAATCATAAGCTTCTCAATGGTATACTCCACATTTTTGATGAATCGGTTGCCCCACCCATCTTCAAATGCTATCGTATATTCGTTTCCGTATAAGGGAACCCAGGTTTTGTTGCCATTCAGGGCATATTCACGGGGAGAGAGACTTCCCGGCTGATATACAAAAACCTTTCGCAGCCTATCATCCTCAACCTTGATTGCATGGGCAAACAGCAGTCTGGAGAGCGGTCTGCTGATTTCACCGGTTATCATTTCCGGCTGCAGAAGACGATTGTATATATCTGCAAGATGCCTGTTAATGTGGAGCTTTGATATCTGCTCCATACAAAAATACTCTATGCGGAACCGATAGGTTTCATAAATATCCCCCAGTCTGTCCTCATTCTGAAGAATATAGTCATACAGGCATGCCGTATGCTCATAATCCAGATTGTTCTGATAGGTAAAATACATCAGCACCGTCTTGGGAATCTCCTGCTCACTTCGCAAATCCATGGAAACCATATAATACTCGTACAAATTCGTAATGCGAAGATTGTTTTCCACCCCTGCCTTGTACCATTCAAAATACCGGTTGTCCGTTCTGCAGCCCTTGATTAACAGCGTACATATCTGTTGCAACAGTCTTACGTCGTTTTTCTTGTTGTAGAGCTTCACCAGAATGCGGTACAGCAGGTCAGAAAACTCCTTTACCTTGTCCAGAAGATAAATAATCTGTTCCACTACCTCCTGGTTTAAAAGCTCTTTCCTGACACCATACCAGAGAACCTGAATCTCATAGCTGCCCAGTCTTCTGAGAAGCGTGGGCTGATTGTTCAGAAGACTGACCGCCTCTATGTACAGAACCGGGCTTTTACACCTGTTCTCAAATTGCTTTTCCAAAAAGGTCCACTTACCTGCAGGTGACTTCCCGTATTCCTCCGACAGGTACAGCAACAGCCAGGCTGCCCGCCAGTTGGATTTATCCCTGCGATATATATACTCTACCTTTTCCGTTACCTCTTTCACATATTCAGGCTCCCCATGAATCAGGGTCGTAAGATAAAGATAATAGGCTAGCTTTGCCTCATCCTCCTCCCCTTTTTCAAGGAATTCCGCTACATGATCCAGAATCCAGCCCGCTTCATTCATGCTGTCCTGTGTAATCAGCAGCTGTGCCTGAAAGAGCCGGGCTGCAATATCATTTTCATTCATCACAAGAAGCTTTTCCACAAGCTTGCCGGTCTCCTTGAGCCAAAGGGTCTTATGAATCTTCCTGTTGCGGAAATTCTGGTAAAGCTCCATTATTTGCAATGTACAACGCTTCGCCGAAATATTCCGGGCATTTCCCGCAGTAGCACCGTTCACATGGACCGTCACCGGAACCCTCAGATCCACATAAGAATTATATAGATGAACAAATCCGAAATTCTTACCTTCACGGCATTGGCCGATATCCATAAACACCGGAAGCACGCACCGGTTTCCAAGGAAATCATCGTCGGTAAGCCTTTCCTTCTCGGTAAACAGAAAATCTCCGATGCATTCCACCTCCAGCCTGGTATAGCCCCATCCATTCTTCACCAGACTGATTTCCTTTTCCATGACGGGATATCCCCCTGCCCCCGGGTAGATATCCAAAGTCAGTTCTTTCTCATGGGTCAGGAATTCCACCTTTTGCTTTTTATTAATCTGAATCAGGAATTCCTCCATATTCTGTTCTACGCCCTCATGGGCAGACAGCGCCCGATATACATCCGCATACTGGGCATCACTGCCGGTAAACACTATGGGAAAATCCGGGGAATAAAACAGCTTCAATGCCTCCTGCCAGTTGCTCTTGGCCAGATTGGTGAAATGAAAAAGATTACGCACAATTCCAATGGAAGATTCCAGAACGGTATGCTCCATGGTTGCGACAAAGGGGAGATAGTACTCTCCCTGATTACTGATAATATAAAAATTACCCTTTACCACATCTCCCTCTTCCATCGTCTCCCCGTGAAAGCGGAAAAGAATCTTCTCCTCACTGCCTGTAAATTCTTTTGTCAGACATTCCATCCTCAGATCCGAGGATATGACAACACCATTGGAAAAGCATCCCCTGGAAGAACGGATTTGAAATTCCCCCTCATACACCTGACCCTTATGTAGGGAAATCTCTATTTTTGCGCAGGAAAAATCAAGAGACCCGCTCTCATAATTGAAGTCTTCATTTAAAATCTGCTGAATAATTTTTTGCATCTCTGCCACTCCTGCACATGAATAAACACTCTGGTGGCATTATATCATATTTTTGTGTATATTTTAAGATTGTTCGGTAAATTTTTTGCAATTTTTAAAGAAATCTGCATATAACGTATAAAAGAAATCAAATTCTATGAGGAAAAACAATGTCTGATGCAAATCTGAAGGCTGTTCAGAACTCCGAAGCCATTGACGCCCGCTATGCCGGTACCATGAAAATCAGTGTGGTCTCTTCCATCGGAATGATTCCTGTAGAGAATGCCACCGTCACCATATCCTATACCGGCGATCCCGACTCCCCCCTGGCAGTACTTACCACTGACAGTTCCGGGCAGACACCGACAATCACTCTCGCGGCTCCTCCTCTTGGCCTGTCCCTGGACCCGGATGTCACGGAACAGCCCTATTCCGAATACAACATTACGGTAACCGCCGATGGATATGAGCCTGTGCTGGTAACCGGCTCCGAGGTCTTCGCCGACGAGCTGTCGCTCCAGCCCATACAGATGAATCCTCTTGCCACCACAGAAGAAGAGGAAAAAATTGTGGTCATTCCTGCCCACACCCTATTTGGAGAGTATCCGCCCAAAATACCAGAAGACGAAATCAAGCCCATGGCGGAAACCGGCGAAATTGTCCTGAGCCGGGTGGTGATTCCCGAATACATCATTGTACACGATGGTGTGCCCGATGACCCCACTGCCCGAAATTACTGGGTCCGTTACCGGGACTATATCAAGAATGTCGCTTCCTGTGAAATCTACTCCACTTGGCCGGAAAGCTCCCTCTATGCCAACATTCTTGCGATACAGTCTTTCACTTTGAACAGGGTATATACGGAATGGTAGGGGAGCCACTGGTTTTAAGTACTGAATTACCATCTGAGCTATAAGCTGCATCGTCCATAAAATTATCCAATTGTATCTTAAAGCGAATGGTGATGCTGTCGTTTGTGACCTCTATTCTATCTATCATGGTAGATAATAACATTTGCTTGGTTTGCGGGTCTGCTTCTGTGAAGATTTCCTTCCAATCAGGGACAATATGAATAAACTGCTCTATGTCATCTCGCTGCGCTGCTGTCTGTCTCCACTTTTCCTCTATCTGTTTCTGCTCTTCTGTCAGTGCTTTCAGGGTCTGCTCCTTCTCTTTGATAAGAGAGGATAATTTGTCCGCACTGAAATAATATTCCCCTCGTATGGCTTCGGGTATCTTTTCTTCTAAGGTTTCAATGTCCAGTTTCAATGTGCGCTGATGTTTCTTATTTTCCCTTAGTTCCCTGTCAAGTGCATCCTTTTGTCCTTCCTGCATTTTTTGGATTTCTCTGGTGATATCTACCTTTTTCAATTTCTCCATATATTTTTCTACTACAGAAAAGACAATTTCTTCTAAGTAGGATTGGGAATAACAAGAACGCTCAGGGCATTTATCCGGACAAACGTATCTTCCTGTAAATGCTACCTTCTTTTCACCTGTGGACTTGATTGTCCAGTGATTACAGTAACTACCATTCTTTAATTTCTTCCCACAATATCCACAATATGCTAAACCAATTAAAGCCAGCTTGCCTTTGGTGCTGAAGGGGACGTTGTATTGTTCCTCGTACTGCTTGGCAGAGGTTTGCTTGGAATTGTTGATTTTAGCTTTACGGGCTTCTCTGATTTCCTGTGCTCTCTCCCACTCCTGCTGAGATATTATAACAATTTCAGGTATTTGATTTTCAGAATATATCCAATCTCTTCGGTCTAATCTTGTAGAACTGCCATGATTTATCCTTCTGTTGATTGCATAGTATCCCATATAAACTGGGTTCTTTAGGATACTTGTTATGGTTGATGTTTTCCACTTATCAGTAAAGGGAGCAGGGATGCCTTCCTCGTTTAGTGTTTTTGCTATTTTTTCATAGCCATAGCCTTGGTGTATAGCTAAACTGTAAATCTTTCTAACAATTTCTGCATCCTGTTCCACGATTTCCAGTTTTTTCAGCATGCGTCCATGATTGCTGACCTCACCTGAGGGAACTAATCGGTAACCAAAGGGAGCTTTACCACCTACAAACTTTCCTGCTTTTACCATTTCCTGCTGTGCATCCCGCACTCGGGCACTGGTTTTCTTGGACTCACCCTCATTTTGCCAGAAACGGATGAAGTTTAATAGTTTGTCTATGTGTTCTTCTGTTTTTAATTGACCGTCTTTGATTGTCCAAACTTCAATACCTAAAGTGTTTAAGGTGGCAACATAGGTGCTGTATTCCTCTTTACGTCCGATACGATCTGACATGTAGGTTAGGAGAATATCAAACTCATGGTTTCTGGCATCCTCCAAAATCTCCATTAAGACTTCTCTGTCCTGCACGGTATTCTTGTAGGCCGAAACTGCTTTCTCAATATACTCCCTGTCAAACTCCCAATCTGGCTGCTTTGCTATAAACTGCTCCGCTTCTGCACGCTGAATGGGAATGTCATCATCATGTAGCTGCTGCTTTGATGATACTCGTAATAATGTTCTGACTCGTTTTTTACTCATGGCTGTTGCCCTCCTTTGTATTGTTCTCTGGTTTCCTTCCAGTGGGAGGAGATTTTAACGCCTGGGGTTCCCTTTGCATAGATCCTATTTCTAAATTTTTTAAATATAATCCCTTTAGGAAATCCTTAAATTCTTCCTCTGCCTTCTCATTTGCTACTGTGGGAAACTCCAGTATTACCTTGATATTTTTGTTTTGAACAAAATGCTGTTGTTCTATCTGCACTGTGTGGCAATCTCCTGTTGATTGCTCTTGATTGATATTATTCGTGACAGCTTGTTCATATCCCTGTTGTGTTTGCTTTATTGCATTAGCGTTGTAAAGCATTGAAGTATCCTCCAAACTAATTAAGATACCTCGCATAAAATCAGGGTAAAAAAATAGGTGTTGATGACTTAAGAAGCAGGAGTCTGATATGGTTTTGAAGGATATGCGCTTTTTATCAAACACCTCAGCTTGGGGTGACAGGGGTATGAGAGGTAGGGAAGGTGTCTGTGATTTTGTGATAGGTAACAAACCTTTTTGGGTTCTATCCTTTGATAGAAAATTGATAAACTGCTATTTGTTTTAGAGGTCTTGGATGTGCTGTTTTTCTAACCAGTTTAATTCAAGTAAACCTTTTCTGTTTTTCATAAGGCAGCTGGGATTAGGGTGATATGTGATATTTGGGCTTCTGGGAAAATGGGATGCTGGAAAAGAGAAGGATATTGTTGGAAAATTGTATCGGTTATTGTATTCGGAATTGATTTTTAAATGTAGAAAGAGAGTGGCTGGAATTGAGGTTTTTACTCTCTGAACAGCTTGGAAAGGCTGGGGGAATTGATGAGTGCGGAGGTGATTTGCTAACCTGTTCTGAAATGGTTGATACCAATTTTGTATCAAATTTTACATTTCCATTTTTTCTTTATGGAACACTTTTTCTGTTTTGGATTACTTTTTTCATAGCTTCTACAGCTACTTTTTTATCACACTTTTTCAGATAAACTCCTTTGTCAATTTATAAGTGATAAATTGATATTTGAAAAATTGTGCATTATAAAAGCCACACAGGAACTGTTTAGGCTCATGTGTGGCTGGGGTATGGTGATGAGAATTACTGAGGAAGACGCTCTCCTACTTCACCAAAGATATTAATTTCTACTACATTGTGCTCAAAGTCAAACTCATAGTCATATGCATGTCCAAAATAAATGAAGCCAACATTATCCAAGGTATCTATGGCTGCCATTGCCCCTTTGATTTCCTTGCCATTCACTTTTATAATTGATTTCATCTCTTTTTCTGCCTCCTTTTGCTGTAGGGATATTGTTTACCAGTTTTTCAATCGCTCTTTATATAATTCCTGCAAGCCATCATAAAAAGCATCATTGGCTCTCCAGTTTCCGTCTGGTGGCATGAGATAAGAGGCAATCAACCCTCCATGTCCTTCCGGGTAACGGATAAAGAGATGCAGTAACTCCCCATTTTCTCCTGCTTGTCTATATGGGATAATCCTTGTTCCTCGTCTCATAGTAAGACCTCCAATTCACTATTTTTTCTTACTATTCAACAGAATGCTGGTTTTACTGTCAGGTATTTTTACTTTGCACCTTTTCCCAGTGCTGATGTTGGAATACTGAAAGTACTCTTTTTAGCAATCCCCTTTTCCTGATATTTTGGAAGTCTACTTCATATTCTATTTCGGGTTAAAGAATAAGGCTACTTAATACATTGTGCTGACGCAACATCTCTGTTCCTCAGCGTAACCGTAAAATTGGTATTACAAATATAGTATAGCATGCTATTTATTTTGAGTTTGATGTTATGTTGCTTTGGTTTTCTCTTTTTTACCTTGTTTCCACTTTTTCGTTTTAGGAGTGGCTGGCAGCAACGGACTAAACTTTTCAGAAAAGTCTGCCGCAGACGTCAAATGTGTATATACTGTTTCCCATTTCTCATAACCTGCACGCTCCATAATCGGAGTAAGTTCCATATCATTAATATGAAATTCGACAATTTCTCCTGTGTCCTCGTTAACGGTCTGCCCTTTTACTCCTAAATGATTTCTGGTTTCATACATGATACGTCGACTAGAATTTGATACCTTTTCAAATGCTTCATTAAACTCTTCTTCCTGCGAAGCATGCCATGAGTCCAGAACAATATCACGTTCTATATTATCAGAACATAGGTAACCTCTCTTTTTCTTTAGATCGGTTGCTGCTTCATCCATGTTCTGAATTAGATATTCCACAACTCCTTCATACATAAACCTATCTTTGACATAAGTGATATAGACTGAACCATTCTTCCATATTGACTCTATTTCACCCTTTTTTACCTTTGACGAAAAATTACACATGACATGATAATGCCAGTTTCCATTGCCCTGTCTACTAAATGTCGCAATATATTTGAAATTATCGTAGTGACTATTTATCCTCTGTATAAACTTCTTAAACTCATAATGAGAACAAGATAAATTTGTATATGATTTACCAGCCGAATCTTCTTTTGCCTCCGCAAATGTCAATGTAACCATCACAACATAAGGCAGGTCAAAATTGTTCTCACAGATTTCACGAATAGTGCATCTACGCCGTTTCATTCTGTTGTAATAATTAAATCCTGCATAATCGCTGGGGATTGATGGTTTAATTTTCTTTTGTTTATCTTTTTTGATTGGCTGCGTAGTCTGTAATATCATGTTCTCATAAGTCGTTACATGTGTCCGCTTTCTGCTCATCTTAATCCTAAACCCATTAATAATCTGCTCTGCCACACCATTGTATCCTCCTTTTTTACCCACATATTAGCACCAAAAAATTTAAAAGCAATTGGTAAAACATCCCAAAGATTTTATGGCAGTTTTTCGCATTATGTAAACCACATTTTGACCCGTTATAAAAACCTAAAGAGGCGTTATTAAAAAAATGATATGGTAATTTTGACGAACGTCTGACTATAAATTTGATGTGTGTATCTTGATTCTTG
>JBJENR010000035.1:0-21597 GCA_051880315.1 Acetatifactor sp. | reverse complement strand
AAAACCCTCAAACTGTACCCTCAAAAAGGTAGCCCCTCAAAAACTTTGAATACCCAGTTTTTCAGAGCCCTGAGCGTCAGCTCCGGGCTTTTTTATTGTGCTCTGAATAAAAATTGTGCTTGACAAACATAGTGACATGGTGTACCATGATGCTAGTACAGCAGGAAGGAGGAGAAATGAAGTGGATTATAAGGCGAACAGCCCTATATACCTTCAAGTAATACAGGATATCAAAAGAAAGATTATTTCCGGGGAATTAAAGTACGGTGAGAAGCTCCCATCCTCCAGGGAACTGGCCTTTCAGTACCAGATTAATCCCAATACGGCGGCAAGGGTTTATAACGAAATGGAGCTGGAAGGCCTTACCTTTACCAAGCGGGGAATTGGTACCTTCGTGACGGAGGAACCCATTGGAGAGAGGCTGCGGAAGGAAATCAGGGACGAGCTGCTGGAGGAGTTTGACAGGACGATTTCAGGCCTTGGTTATACTCCGGAAGAGATAGTCGAGATGGTTAGCGAATATTATCAAAAGTAAAGAAGGAGATAGGCTATGTTAAAGTGTAACAATTTGGTAAAGAAGTATATGCAGGTGACAGCCGTGGATGGCTTGAATCTGGAGATATGTCCCGGCAAGATTTACGCATTGTTGGGACCTAACGGCAGCGGTAAGAGTACGCTGATGAAGATGATAGGTGGTCTGACCAAGCCCAGCTCAGGTAACATTACCTTAGACGGGGAGCCGCTGAATCATAAGTCCAAGGCAAAGATAGCTTACATGCCTACAGAGGCATATTTTTACAATTATATGAATTGCAGGGATATCGGAAAGTATTATCAGGATTTTTTCCGGGATTTTTCCTATGACAAGTACATAAAGCTGCTGGCAGATATGGATCTGAAAGAGAACCTGAAGGCGAAGGAGATGTCCTCCGGTATGATGGCAAAGCTCAAGATTGCAGTCACTCTTTCCAGAAGCAGCGAAATCGTGATGCTGGATGAGCCTCTGAACGGAATCGACATCATTGCCAGAGAAAAAATTATCAACACCATTATTTCCAATATTTCAGATGATACAGCTGTTGTCCTGTCAAGTCACCTTGTGGATGAGCTGGAGAAGATTGTGGATTGTGCAATCTTTATCAAAAACGGACAGTGCGTCCTGGCAGGGGAAGCCGAGGAGCTCAGACAACAGCAGGGCAAGTCCATCGTTGAAATCTACAAGGAAATCTATGCTTAAGGGAGGGGTAAAAACATGTTTAAAATGATGAAGTATGAGTATCGTAAGGGAATCTTTCCCATGATGATGATCTTTTCCATATTTGGAGTGATAGAGCTTTTCTTTCTGTACGGAGCGTTAACGAAGGATGAGAGTAAAACAGTGCTTGGAATGAGCTTTCTGATGCTGGCGTCCTTTGTGGCTTACATTTTTGTGCTGATTTATGGCGTTACTTCTTATGCAAATGATTTAAAGAATAAATCCGGCTATCTTACCTTTATGGCGCCTATTTCCACCTATTCCATCATAGGCGCAAAGCTGCTGTCCACCCTGCTTACAGGGCTGACCTTTGTTGCTGTTATCGCTGTTCTGGCAGTCGTTGATTACAGCCTGGCGGCAAATGTCTTTGAACTGGAAAGTCTGCTTGAGCTTCTGAAGGAAATGGTACAGGCCTTTGGTTATGATTTGTCTTCTATTCTTTTTGGTTTGCTGGCCTTTGTGGTTACCTTCCTGATTCAGTTCTTTATGGTGGTTACGGTTGCGTACCTGGCAATTTCGCTTGCCTCCACAGTGCTTCAGAACAAGAAAATCAAGGGCGTGGTCAGCTTTGTACTTTTCCTTGTACTGATTTTATTGATTAATAAGGCTGCTGTCATGATTTCATCCGGTGAGATGAACAGCTATGCAACCTTCTTTGAGGCATTGAAGGAAATGCTTCCTGCGATTAGCTTTTATCTGGCATGCAGTGTTGTTGCCTTCCTTGGCAGCGGCTTCCTGCTGGACAAAAAAATCAGCCTATAGATTGCAGGCAAATGGGATATATGTTACACTACCATGGAATACAGACTTGTGGAGCCGGAGATTGTACGGCTCCCGGTCTTTGGTTGAGACTATGGGAGAGTGTACATGAAAAGGAAGGATTTGCCCACCCCCTGCTATCTGGTGGACCGGGGGCTGCTTGAGAAAAATCTGGAGATTCTAAAGGGTGTCATGGAGCGCACAGGGGCTAAGATTCTGCTGGCGCAGAAGGCATTTTCCATGTATGAGTTGTATCCGTTGATTGGAAGCGTTCTCTGTGGCGCTACCGCCAGCGGTCTCTATGAGGCAAGGCTTGGAGCAGAAGAGATGGTAAAGCCCCTGGAAAAGGTGGGAAAGAGATGTGAAAACCACGTTTTTTCTCCCGCTTACAGAGAAGAAGAGTTTGAAGATATTTTAAAATACAGTGATCATATCGTATTCAATTCCCGGAGGCAGGTGGAAAAATTCGGCAGGCGGGCAAAGGCAGCAGGCAGGCAGATTGGCCTGCGCATCAATCCGGAATGCTCCACCCAGGAGGGCCATGCCATCTACGACCCCTGTGCACCGGGCTCCCGGCTTGGAGTGACAAGGGCACAGTTTGAGGATGTATCGGAGGAGCTGTTGGGATTGCTGGACGGTCTCCATTTTCATACCTTGTGCGAACAGGATTCCGATGCTTTGGAGCAGACATTGGATGCAGTGGAAAAAAGGTTCGGCAACTATCTCAAGAACATGAAATGGATTAATTTTGGCGGAGGACATCATATTACCAGAGAGGGTTATGATATTCCCCGCCTTGAGTCGTGTATCCGGAGAATGCAGGAAAAGTACGGACTGCAGGTCTATCTGGAACCGGGGGAGGCAGTGGCGCTGAACGCAGGCTTTCTGATTACAAAGGTTCTGGAGACCGGGGAGTCGGATTTGGATTTGGAAGGAGGCGGAAGGCTTGGCATTGCCATTCTGGATACCTCTGCTGCCTGTCATATGCCTGATGTGTTGGAAATGCCCTACAGACCCCCTCTTCAAAACAGCGGTCAGGCCGGCGAGAAGGCATATACTTATCGGTTGGGCGGTCCTACCTGCCTTGCCGGGGATATCATTGGGGATTATTCCTTTGACCACGAGCTGCAGGAGGGGGAACGGCTGGTGTTTGAGGATATGGCCATTTATTCCATGGTAAAGAACAATACCTTTAACGGTATGCCGCTGCCTGCCATTGCACTCCGGGAAAAGAACGGGGAATGCCGGATTGTAAAGCAGTTTGGGTACGATACATTTAAGGACAGGCTATGAGAGTGTAAAGCTGACAGATTGGAGCATTATTATGAGGATTATCAGGAATTCCGTTCCTGCGGCAGAGGGCTTCCGGATGCCGGCAGAATTTGAGCCCCATCAGGGCTGTATCATGATTTTTCCGGAGCGTTCCGACTCCTGGCAATACGGCGGGTATGCGGCAAGAAAGGCATTTGTGCAGGTGGCGGAAGCCATTGCAAGGTCGGAAAAGGTGACAGTGTGCGCAAGCGAAGCACAGTATGACAATGCCAGGGCCATGCTTTCTCCGGGGATACGGGTGGTGGAAATGAGCAGCAATGATTCCTGGGCCAGGGATTATGCTCCCACCTTTGTGAAAAACGATGCCGGAGAGATCCGCGGAATCGACTGGGGCTTTAACGCCTGGGGAGGTCTGGAGGATGGCTTGTATTTCCCCTGGGATAAGGATAATAAAATGGCCAGAAAGCTTTGTGACCTGTTGGAAGTGGATGTGTATGACAGGAGGGATTTTATTTTGGAGGGCGGTTCCATCCATGTGGACGGCGAAGGCACCTGTATGGTGACCGAGAGCTGCCTGTTAAGCAAAGGACGCAACCCGGAGCTGTCTCGGGAGGAGATTGAGGATAACCTGAGAAAATACCTGAATATATCCACAATTCTATGGCTGCCCTGTGGAATTTACCGGGATGAAACCAACGAGCATGTGGATAACATCTGCGCTTTCACGGCGCCGGGTGAGGTGGTGCTGGCTTGGACGGAGGACGAAAGGGATCCCCAGTATGCCATGTCAAAGGCCTGTCTTGATTATCTGGAGAGTAAGACCGATGCCAAGGGCAGAAGGCTGAAGGTTCACAAGCTTCCCCTTCCGGCACCGGTGTGCATGACCGAAGAGGAATGCGGCGGTCTGGATATTTGCTGGGATGAGCCCACCCGGACGCCGGGAGAGCGCCTGGCTGCTTCCTATGTCAATTTTTACATCGCAAACGGTGCCATAGTTATGCCGGGATTTGGCGATCCTATGGATGAGAAGGCAAAGGAAATTCTGCAGAGTCTGTTCCCTGAACGTCAGGTGATTCAGATTTATGCGAGAGACATTCTGATAGGCGGAGGAAATATCCATTGTATTACCCAGCAGATTCCCGTGAAGACTTTGGAGGAATGAGATGAAGAGAGTCACAGTGGCAGCGGTGCAGATGTACTGCAACCGTTCTGCAGAAGAGAATATTAAAGCAGCAGAAGGAAAAATCAGGGAGGCTGCAGCTCAGGGGGCACAGATTATTCTGCTTCCCGAGCTTTTTGAAAACCGCTATTTCTGCCAGGAGAGAAACTATGCATATTACAATCTGGCAACCTCCGTGGAGGAGAATCCCGCCATCAACCGGCTGAAGGAAGTGGCGCGGGAATTGAAGGTAGTACTGCCCGTGAGCTTCTATGAGAAGGATGGAAATGTGACCTACAATTCCGTGGCGGTGATTGACGCAGACGGCAGTGTTTTGGGGGTTTACCGCAAGACACATATTCCCGATGATCATTTTTACCAGGAGAAATTTTATTTTACCCCGGGAAATACCGGATTTCGTGTATGGGATACGGCTTTCGGCAGAATCGGTGTGGGAATCTGCTGGGATCAGTGGTTTCCGGAAGCTGCCAGATGCATGGCACTGATGGGAGCACAGCTTCTTTTTTATCCCACTGCCATCGGTTCAGAACCTATTATAGAGTGTGACAGCATGCCTCATTGGCGCCGCTGTATGCAGGGTCATGCAGCAGCAAATGTGGTTCCGGTGATAGCGGCAAACCGCATCGGTGAAGAGAAGGTGACACCCACAAAGGATAACAACTATCAGGATTCTGCTCTGGTCTTCTACGGTTCCTCCTTTATCACGGACGAGACAGGCGGGATGCTGGAGACTGCCGACCGTGTGGAGGAAAAGGTGATACTGCATACCTTTGACCTGGAGGCCATTGAGGAAATGCGCCTAAGCTGGGGGCTTTTTCGGGACAGACGTCCTGAAATGTATGGAAAAATCACGGAGTAGGGCATAAGTAGGGCAGAGTCGGTGGCAAATCACCTGCTCTGCCCGGGTAAAGACGTTGGGGTAAACATATGCGAGGTTGGGCTTAGCCGGTGGAAGGCTCAGGTGTTTGGCCTGACCTAATCCCACTGGGTAATGCCGTCGGCTCCGGTGAGCCAGTTTAAGGCATAATGCCATTCATAGACAACGGAGGGGTCCAGAGCCTCCGGATGACTGCCGTTTACGCGGGCCTCCACACAGGCCCAGTCATACCTGAAAATCAAATCCTGCAGGTCCAGAATTTCTTCTCTGCTTCTAAGGGTGGAGCTATTGAAAAGAGTGTCAAAATCATTACTGAAAATAAGCTTACCGAGGCTGCTGACATCACAGGTGTGGTCCGGCTCGCCAAGGTCCATCAGGCTCAGTGCCCAGAGGAGCACCGCACAGTCCTCATAGCGCCAATCGTAAAGAATATGCTCCTTTTCATGCTGCAGCGGGTTTTTCAGGTAATCCTGCTCTTTCGGAGAAAGAGAACATTGGAAACCATATTGTTTTTCCAGTGTGTTCATTATTTCTACAAATTGTTTCATATCACGGGGACCGCCCTCCCGGAATATTTCCGAGCATACGCCGGTGGCAAAGATGCAGACGGCACGGCGCAATATCTCATCCTTTTCGGGAATGATGCATTGTGCTTCCGCAACATAGCTGCGCAGGTGTTCGGGGACGTAAATTCCCTTTTCTTTGCAGACAGCCATGGAACGATTTTTTCTGGCAATGTCTGCCTCTGATTCCGGCAAATCCTTATCCAGCAGCCAGCAGCCGTGCATCGGCTACCGGATGAAATTCCGTCATTTCCGTCTTACCGTCAATAGATATCAGAAGCTTGGAACTCCAGTGGAACAGGTACATATTGGGATAAAGAACGAAGCCGGAAAGCTTTTCGGCGAAGCGGTATACGCTGTCAATAATGGCGTTGGTGCGGTTTTCATTCCCATCAACCAAAAAGGCGATGCCAACAATACAGTTAAACAGGCCAATCTGCGTCAGGGCAGCCTGTTTCACTTCTTTGTTCTCCAGAGGAGCGCGGGAGAAAAAGTTCTGCATTCCTGCGGCCTGTTTTGCAGTTTCTTCAGGGTCATCCAGGATATGAACATCTACTGAGGTATGATCCTGCAGAGTGAGAGTCAAAGTACCATCCTTTTCGCTGCTTCCGATGATGATGTCCTGAAAGGCATTTTGGGCAAATTCTCTGATACCGTCGCTGTCTCTGCGGCAGGCATATACTGTCAGTGCGGTCTGCTGAGGTTTCGTTGCTTTCATCTTAATCCTCCCGATGATATATATTCCTAATACTTGTAAATAGGGGCTTGCGTAAGCTCACGAATTGTCACGAATTGAGCTAATGGCGCAAGAAAACCAAATGTCGCCTTCGGCGTCGCTTGGTTTCTTATGCGCTCATAATAATTTTAGCATATTTGGAGAAATTTGCAATGGAATGAGACTTGTAACGGAATGAGGCTTGCAACATGGAAAGGCAGTGTGTTACACTTACTGCGGCAACAGGAGCTTGAAAAGAAGGGTAGAAAAATGAGAGACAGAGAAATGACACAAGGGAATATAAGAATACACAGGTTTTCCTACCGACTGACGATGTGGTTGACGTTTTTATGGTTGTCCTGCAGTCTGCTAGCAGGCTGTGGCAGCGCCGGGAAGGAAACAACAATAAATATCGGTGCCTTGAAGGGCCCTACATCCATGGGGCTGTTATATATGATGAAGTATGAGGCGGTCAGGGGGAGCGATAACAGCTATGAGTTTCTGATGGCTTCGTCGGCGGATGAGCTTCTTCCTCTGATGCTTAGGGGTGAACTGGACATTGCGCTGTTACCGGCCAATGTGGCAAGTGTCCTTTATGCAAAGACGCAGGGGGAAATCTGTATGATTGATGTCAATACACTGGGAGTATTGTATATGGTTTCCGGCAATGCCTCCTATGGGGATATCAGGGATCTAAGGGGAAAAACCGTTTATCTCACGGGAAAGGGCACTACGCCGGATTATGTGCTTCAGATTGTTTTGGCAGAAAATGGTCTGACGGCAGAAGACTGCAGGCTGGAATATAAGTCGGAGGCAACAGAGGTTGCAGCCCTGTTGGCGGCAAATCCGGATGCAATCGGTCTTCTTCCCCAGCCCTTTGTGACGGCAGCCTGTGCACAAAACCAGGAATTGTCTGTGATATTTGACATGAATGAGGAATGGAACAGGATACAGGGCCGGGGAATGGTCACGGGCGTCACGGTGGTTCGAAAGGAATTTCTGGAGCAAAATGAGGAAGCAGTGAAGGAGTTTCTGAAGGATCATGCCGCCAGCACCGGGGCCATTAATGAAAATCCGGCAGCAGGTGCCGTCTATGCGGTAGAGGCAGGTATTGTTGCGAAAGAGCCCATCGCACAGAAAGCAATTCCGGGCTGCAATATCACCTGTATAACCGGGGAAGAGATGAAGGACATGGTGAGCAGTTATCTGGAGGTGCTTTACGGTCAGTCACCGGAATCCGTAGGAGGTGCCCTGCCCGGTGAGGATTTTTACTATATTCCCTGAGACAATTAAGGGCTGTCGCGAATAGGAAAGAAAGACAGCATTGAGTATGGAAGGTGATGCGGAGAAAGGAGGTGCGGGATGAAAAGAAAATGCGGGAAAAAGGCAGCCATAATTCTGTTCTGGCTGTCGGTATGGTATCTTCTGGCCTTGTGGATGGATAATCCTATCCTTCTGGTGACGCCCCCGGAGGCGGTAGTGGCCCTGGGAAAGTCCATGGGAACTCTTGTATTCTGGAAAACCGTGTTTTTTTCTTTACTGCGCATTGGGGCAGGTTTTTTTCTGGGGACTGTAGCCGCGCTGATTCTTGCGGGTATGGCTTTCCGCTTTTCGCTGCTGGCGGAGATATTGTCCCCGGTTATTACGCTGCTCAAGGCGGTTCCGGTGGCCTCCTTCGTGGTGTTGTTGTTAATATGGTGGGGCTCCTCCTGGCTGGCGGTGGCAATCTGTTTTCTGGTGGTCCTGCCCAATCTTTATATAAATACACTGGAAGGATTGCAGAATACGGATGAAAAGCTGATAGAGATGGCAGAGGTTTTTCGGATGCCCCTGAGGAATAAATTCTTTTATATTTATCGTCCGTCATTGCAGCCCTTTCTTGTGGCAGGTCTGAAGCTTTCACTGGGGATGAGCTGGAAATCCGGTGTGGCGGCAGAAATCATCGGAACTCCGGCCTTTTCTATCGGAGAGAGGCTGTACCTGTCAAAAGTATATCTGGATACGGCAGGGGTATTTGCCTGGACTGCAGTGGTGATTCTGCTGAGCTTCTGTTTTGAAAAAGTGGTGTTATGGCTGGCGGATAAATTTTTTGCCTGGGAGCCTGCCTGCGGCAGTACCGGATCAAATGCCGGGAGTAGAGGCGAAGTGGAAAGAGGGTGCCTGTCAAGAGCCGGAAGCAGGTGCGAAGTGGCAAGGGGGTACCTGTCAAAAGCGGGAAACAAAGCCATACTGACCTGCAGACATTTGTCAAAGGCTTATGGGAATCTGAATTTATATCAGGATTATAACGGCGTTTT
The DNA here is from genome assembly GCA_051880315.1 of Acetatifactor sp. Taxonomy (GTDB): domain Bacteria; phylum Bacillota; class Clostridia; order Lachnospirales; family Lachnospiraceae; genus Acetatifactor. The sequence continues at coordinate 12,679 of JBJENR010000035.1, read as the reverse complement.
TGAACCGGGAAGGATATATTATCTGACTTCTCCCTCCGGAAGCGGAAAGACTACATTTTTCCGAATACTCTGCGGTCTGGAGCGCCCGGATGAGGGGATGATTGAGCCAAAGCTGCGGTACAGCTGTATGTTTCAGGAGGACAGACTTTGCGAGGGATACAGCGCCCTGCGAAATGTGGAGCTGGTGCTTGGCAGAAAATCGGGGAGGGATAAGCCCATGGGACCGGGGGAGGAGGCTCTGCGGAGTCTGCTTCCGGAGGAGGCTTTGCATAAGCCCTGTTGCCGGCTTTCCGGTGGGATGAAGAGGCGAGTGAGCCTTGTGCGTGCCATGGAGGCGGAAGGGGATTGTGTACTTCTGGATGAACCCTTTACAGGTATGGATTCTGCCATGAGAGAAAAGGCGGAAGCATATATCAGGAGAAGACAGCAGGGAAGAATCGTGATAATAGCTACTCACATCTGAGTAAGACCAGAGTGCTGGTACAACAATTTTATTGGCTCAGGGTTTGAAGAGAATGCAAAGATTCCACATTACACTGGAATGTTACGGAAAAAGGTGTTATGATGTAAGTAGCCCGAAATAAGTTTTTCCGGAATTGAGTGGTGATACGTTATGAAGATAGAAAGAATAGATGAGAAAACGGTTAGATGCTTCCTGTCCAATGAAGAGCTGGAGGAGTATGAGATTGATTATAAAGACTTCGTGCTGCGCAGCGAGAAGGCCAAGGAGATTGTACAGGAAATTATTATGCAGGCAGAGGAAGAGGTGGGCTACAAGCCGCCCAAATACGCCTTTGATCTGCAGATTATGATGGTTCCCGACCAGGGATTGTTGCTTACTTTTTCGGACAAGGATCCGGATTTTAAAGAGGGCTCCCAGATTATGGAATGCCTCAAGGAGATGAAGAAGATACTGCAGAAAACCAAGGAGCAGGTGGAGAATTCCTCCCCGAAGCCAGAGGCGGAGCCGACAGGCGGAAAGCCCCGGGCTTCTGAGAAGGACAACAGGCCTGATTATGCAGTGTTTGTTTTTTCCGGTATGCACAATGTGATGAATTATGCTGCTGCCCTGCCGGGGAATCTGCGGGTGGAGAGTGAGCTTTACGGACAGGAGGGTATTTACTACCTGTACATAAGAAAGAGCCATGCCTCCTATGAACGCTTCAGCAGAGCTTGCATCCAGGCACTGGAGTTTGGAAGTCTTTATGCGGCTGACGAAAGCAGCCTTCTGTTGATAAAGGAACACGAACCATGCCTGATTGCGGAGAAGGCGTTAAAGAAATTAAGAGGCTGATAAAGCTGGTGCTACTTTGACGGATTTTAGGAATAATAAGTTAGCGAGGGCACAGAAACAAAAGACTTAAATCAGAGGAGAAAAAATGATTACAACGGTTTTATTTGATTTGGACGGCACGTTACTGCCCATGAATATGGAGGAGTTTACCAAAGGATATTTCAGGCTGTTAGCGAAAAAAGCAGCTCCCTTCGGCTATGAGGCGGAGAAGCTGGTAGCTTCAATATGGAAGGGCACCGGAGCTATGGTGAAGAATGACGGAAGCTGTTCCAACGAGGAAGCCTTCTGGAAGTGTTTCGCGGAAATTTACGGGCAGGAAGCTCTGAAGGATAAGGTGATTTTTGACGAATTTTATGCCGAAGAGTTTCTGACAGCCAATGTGTTCTGCCAATTTAATCCCAAGGCAAAGGAAACCGTACAGAAGGTAAAGGATGCAGGTCTGCGGGTGGTTCTTGCAACCAATCCCATCTTTCCGGAGGTTGCCACACAGGCCAGGGCCCGTTGGGCAGGCTTTGAGCTCACGGACTTTGAATACCACACAACCTATGAAAATTCCTGTCATTGTAAGCCCAATCCCGATTACTACAGAGACATTCTGGAAAAAATCGGCTGCAGACCGGAAGAATGCCTTATGGTCGGCAATGATGTGGATGAGGATATGGTAGCGGAGACCCTTGGCATGAAGGTTTTCCTGTTGACGGATTGTATCGAAAATAAGGGAAATAAGGATTACAGTGTGTATCCGCACGGCAGCTTCGAGGAGCTGCAGGAGTATATATCCCAGGTATGCTCTTGACAAATACGGTTGATTTGCACTACAATCACTACAGATAGCGACTGTGATGAGGAATAGTACGGGTCGGGAAGCATTTCAGAGAGAGGGTGGCTGCTGAAAACCCTTATGCAGACGTTCCGGAACCTGCCTCGGAGTCCTGCACAAAGCATTTAAAGATGCGAACTGCAGCGTAAGCCGGCGTTAACGGTAAATGAGATGGATGCGTGGAGGAGATGATATCCCCACATCAATTAGGGTGGTACCGCCGAGTTTTCGGTCCCTTTGGGGAGCGGGACTCGGCGTTTTTATTGGATGAAGAACCGAAGCCGGTATACTCGGTCGGAGCCTGCTTCCTCAGACATTACGCCGTAGAAACGGCAGAAAAGAGGAGAAGAAAAATGGCAAACACGGAACAGGAAAAAACAAAGAAAATGGTGGAGGAAATCACTTCCATGGAGGTGGATTTCGCCCAGTGGTACACGGACGTGGTAAAAAAGGCAGAGCTGATTGATTATACCTCCGTTAAGGGCTGTATGGTAATCAAGCCTGCAGGCTATGCCATCTGGGAGCTGATTCAGAAGCAGCTGGATGAGAGATTCAAGGAGACCGGGGTGGAAAATGTGTATCTTCCCATGTTTATTCCCGAATCCCTGCTGCAGAAGGAGAAGGACCATGTGGAGGGCTTTGCTCCCGAGGTGGCGTGGGTGACTCATGGCGGTCTGCAGCCCCTGCAGGAGAGGATGTGTGTGCGTCCTACCTCCGAGACCTTATTCTGTGATTTTTATAAAAACGACATTCATTCCTATCGCGATTTGCCCAAGGTTTATAATCAGTGGTGCTCCGTGGTGCGTTGGGAAAAGGAGACCAGACCCTTCCTGCGCTCCAGGGAATTTCTGTGGCAGGAGGGACACACTGCCCATGCCACTGCTGAGGAGGCTGAGGCAAGAACCATTCAGATGCTGGACCTTTATGCAAAGTTCTGTGAGGAGGTTCTGGCGATTCCTGTCATTAAGGGACAGAAGACCGATAAAGAAAAGTTTGCCGGTGCCGTTGCAACCTATACCATTGAGGCGCTGATGCATGACGGAAAGGCATTGCAGTCCGGTACCAGCCACAATTTCGGCGATGGATTTGCCAAGGCCTTTGGCATCCAGTTTACAGACAAGGACAATACCTTAAAGTATGTTTATCAGACCTCCTGGGGCATGACTACCCGTTTGATTGGTGCTATAATCATGGTACATGGAGACAACGAGGGACTTGTGCTTCCGCCCAGAGTTGCGCCTGTTCAGGTGTGTATCGTTCCCATTCAGCAGAAGAAGGTGGGCGTGCTGGATAAGGCCTATGAGCTTCGGGATATGTTAAAAAAGAACTTCCGCGTGAAGGTAGATGATTCCGAAAAGACTCCCGGCTATAAGTTTGCTGAGGCTGAGATGAGAGGATATCCTATCCGTGTGGAGATTGGTCCTAAGGATATGGAAGCTGACAAGTGTGTCATTTGCCGCCGCGACACCAGGGAGAAGATTGAGGTGCCTCTGGCAGAGCTGGAGAGCAGGGTTGCACAGCTGATGGATACCATTCAGAGGGAAATGCTGGAAAGGGCAAGAGCACATCGGGAGGCGCATACCTACACAGCTACCTCCATGGAGGAGTTTGAGAAGATATTTACCGAAAAGTCAGGCTTTGTAAAAGCTATGTGGTGCGGAAATCAGGAATGCGAGGACAAAATCAAGGAAAAACTGTCCGTCACCAGCCGCTGCATGCCCTTTGAGCAGGAAAATATCGCCGATACCTGTGTATGCTGCGGAAGACCTGCGAAGAAGATGGTGTACTGGGGCAGGGCATATTAAGGGAGATAGTTCAGTATGTTAAATACCGTCATTAAAATTCAGGTGGAGGGTTCTCTTCCGGAGGCCCATCTGACAACTTATATCCAGGAGCATTATGAGGACATCGATATTGACAAGCGTCCGCTGGTGCTGATTTGTCCCGGCGGAGCCTATGCTTATACCTCTGTCAGGGAAGGGGAGGCCCTTGCCCTCCAGTTTCTGGCAATGGGATATCATGCGGCTGTTCTGGATTATTCCTGTGCACCTGCCAGATTTCCCACGGCACTGGCTGAGCTTGCGTCAGCCATGGCCCTGATACGAAACAACGCGGAAAAGTGGCATGTGGATCCTGAGGCAGTAATCGTTCTGGGAGCATCTGCAGGAGGTCATCTGGCAGCCAGTATGGGAATGCTTTGGGAGGAGGAATATCTTTCGAAAGCAGCGGGCTTACAGGATTCTGCGGAGTTCAAGGCAATGGGCAACAGACTGTTTCGGCCGGATGGTATGATTTTGTGTTATCCTGTGATTAACTCCGGGGAATATGCCCATAGAGAGTCTTTTCAGAACCTGTTGGGGGAAGAAGAGGGCAGACTGGAGCATTGGTATGAAAAAGACAGTCTTCTGTCAAAAATGTCCCTGGAGACAAGGGTCACAGAGCAGACACCGCCTGCGTTTGTCTGGCATACCTATACGGATGGAGCGGTGCCTGTGGAGAATTCACTGTTGCTGGTCAGCGCACTGCGTAAGGCCGGTGTTCCCGTGGAGTTTCATATGTATCCCAGAGGCGGTCATGGTCTTTCCCTGGCGAACCGTCTGACCCGGCACAGGGACAAAAGTGCGGTACAGGAGGAATGTACCTCCTGGATTTCACTGGTGCATACCTGGATTGAGAGCGGTTATGTTGCAAAGTCATAGGATGAATCCGGCCTGAGCCTTTGTGATGAGCTATGGGACGGTTGAGGAGAAACGGTATGAATTATGTTGTATTTGATCTGGAGTGGAATCAAGGCAGTACAGCCCAACAGACCGAACATGCGGACATTCCCTTTGAGGTCATAGAGATTGGCGCAGTCAAATTAAATGACAGTTTTGTCATGATAAACGAGTTCAGCCGTCTAATCAAACCGGAGGTGTATCTTGAAATGCACCAGTATACCAGTAAGCTGATTCATCTTCAGATGGAGGAGCTGGAGCGGGGAAAACCCTTTGCGGAAGTGACAGAGTCATTTCTGGAATGGTGCGGCCCGGAGGAGTATATGTTTTGTTCCTGGGGAAGTCTGGACCTGACAGAGCTGCAGAGAAATATGAGATATCACAATATGACACAACTGTCGGATGGCCCCATTGCATTTCTTGATGTGCAGAAGCTGTTCAGTCTCGCTTTTGAAGACGGCAAATCCAGAAGATCGTTGGAATCAGCGGTGGATATGATGCAGCTGGAAAAGGATATTCCATTTCATCGTGCCTTCAGTGATGCTTATTATACCGCAAAGCTTTTGACCCTGATAGCGGAACAAAAGCCCCAGGTACTCAGGAGGATTTCCTTTGACACCTTTCATCCGCCAAAGAGCAGAGAGCAAGAAGTAAAGGTGCAGTTTGACACTTATATGAAGTATATTTCCAGAGAATTTGACAGCAAGACCGAGGCGTTTGCAGACAAAGAGGTGGCGTCCAGCAAATGCTACCTCTGTCATAGGAATCTTAGGAAGAAAGTCAGATGGTTTTCTCCCAACAGCAGACACTATTACTGTCTTGCCCGATGTGACAAGCATGGCTTTCTGAAGGGCAAAATCAGGGTTCACAGGTCTGAGACGGGAAAAGTCTTCATCGTCAAGATTACGAAGCTGATTACAGAGGAGGAAGCCGAAAAAATTAAGGAGCGCAGCAGCAATGTGAAGAAGCTGCAGAGAAACAGACATTGCGATAAACAGGGCTGAGGTTCTGACAGGATGCTGGGGTCAAAAGCTCCTTTGACTTCGAATTGTCAGCTTTATCTGCGTCTTCTGCGCCCGGTTTTACGTGTGCTCCGCCAGCCGTTACGGCTTCGGCGTCTGACAGAGAAGGAGTACCTTTTCAGGACAACTCTTATGAGAGCTGCCACAAAAAGTATGGCAGCCAGGATTCCGAGAACCAGAAATATTCTGAGTATATTGATAAATATCACGGAGGACTTTTTGTCCTCCGTTTCTTCTGCAGGTTCGAACAGGAGGTTCTCTCCGTCGTCAGCGGCAAAGTTTACCCGCACCGTTCCGATGTCCACACCCTGATAGCTGTAAGTGATGACGGCGGCCGGGTCGGTATTTTCAGCATTATAGGAGATGACGGAGTCCACATCGTCGAGAGATACGGTTCTGGGAAGAATGACTACATCATCCTTGTTCAGGGTAAGCAGTGCAGGGGAGCTGCCGAATATATCACTGCCGCTGTAAAACATGTCGGAGTCTTCCAAGCTGTATTTTGATTTTGACTGGGAAATATTGATTTTTTCAAAGTTACTGAATCCGTAGTTAAAAAGAGAAATCGTATCTTCGTAATGTTCAGGAGTTTCATCTCTCATCACCACACATATCAGCTTCATTCCATCCTTTTCGGCACAGGAAACCAGGCTGTATCTGGCAGCCTCGGTGAATCCGGTTTTACATCCCACGAGATAATCATAGCTGTAGGTGCCGCCGGGAATAATCTGCATGGCATTATTTTCCAGCTTTGTCACCGGAATGGTGTCCGGGGAAGCAGGAATTTCCATCCTTCTGGTCAGGGTGATGCTGCAGAGCAGCTCATTGCTGAAAAAGGCTCTGCCAATCATGGCCAGGTCATATGCGGTTGTATAGTGATTCTCGTCGGGAAGGCCGTTGGGATTGACAAAATTGGAATTCAGTGCTCCCAGTTCCTTTGCACGCTGATTCATGATTTCGGCAAACACACTCCAGTCTGTTGTGCCGGTAATGTGTTCCGCCACGGCATAGGAAACCTCGTTGGCCGAGCGGATCAGGATGGCATTGAGGCACTGTTCCATGGTCAGCTTCTGCCCTACATCCATGGCAATATGGTTGCTGTTTCTGGGAGTGTCAAACACGGCATCGTGGGAAAAGGTAACCATTTCCTCCAGAGAGCATTGCTCGGTAGCGATGAGCGTGGTAAGAATTTTGGTGGTGCTGGCAGGGTATTCCCGCAGGTGTATATTTTTGGCATAAAGAATGGTACCGGTCTCAGCCTCCATCAGAATGGCGGATTCTGCGGATACCACCGGACCTATGGGCCAGTTTGATATTTCGTTTGACTGTACGGTCATGGCCCGCTGGCTTTCCAGCCTTGCCTCGATTGTATTGTTGTCAGCCTGTACCTTCTTTCCCGGAGACAGGAGTAATAGGAAGGTGCAGACAAGAGCCAGTATTCTTTTTTTTCTGTTTTTGGCGGAATATTTCATAGCTTTTTACCTCTGTTCCCAGTATACACTAAGAGATATCTGATTGACAAGAATTGAAAGATAAAGTACATTGTAATTGTTCACATGAAGAGATTTTCGTTTGAGATAATGCCTGGAAAGCGGGCAGGAGGCTATCAATGAGACTTAGAAATATCACGGGCTCCAGAGACGTGATTGCAGCAAGCGATTATGTGGTACAGGAGGACCTGCAGCCCCGGTGTCCGGGAACCTGGAAGGATATATTTGAAAATAACAACCCGATTCATATCGAAATCGGTATGGGAAAGGGTAAGTTTATACATACTATGGCTAAGGAGCATCCGGAGATTAATTATGTTGGAATTGAGAAATACTCCAGCGTGCTTCTCAGAGCAATTCAGAAAATGGAGCAGGAGGAGCTGCCCAACCTGAAGTTTTTGCGGATGGATGCAGAGAATATCGATAAGGTTTTCGGCCCCGGAGAGGTAGACCGCATATACCTGAATTTCTCTGACCCGTGGCCCAAGGACAGGCATGCAAAGAGGCGGTTACCCTCCAGGGAGTTTCTGGCCCGCTATGATATCATATTAAAAAAGGACGGGTGGCTGGAATTCAAGACAGACAACAGGGAGCTCTTTGATTTTGCGGTCGAAGAACTGGAGCCTGCCGGCTGGAGGGCACAGGTAATCACCTATGACCTGCATGGGGATGCCGCTCTTATGGAAGGAAATGTCATGACGGAATACGAAGAGAAGTTCTCCGCCATGGGCAATCCCATCTGTAAATATATTATTGCCAGATAACATGATGCCGAGGCAACGACCGTATGCCCGGAATCACAACATGCTGTGATAAACAAAGGTACACAAAACAGTACAGAAAGGAGCAAATATATGGAGTACAATTTTACTGAAGAAAATTTTGAAGCGGAGGTTTTGAAGTCGGAGCTTCCCGTGCTGGTGGATTTCTATGCCGACTGGTGCGGGCCCTGTAAGATGATGGCGCCGGTAGTGGAAAAGCTGGCTGAGGAGCTTCAGGGAAAGGTTAAGATAGGAAAATGTGATACGGAGAACAATATGCAGCTGGTGCAGCAGTACCGGATTACCAATATTCCAGCATTTATCGTTTTCCGGGAGGGAAAGGCAGTGGAAAGATTTATCGGTGCCATGTCCTCAGCTGATTTGAAGAATAAACTTTTGCAGGTAATCGGTGAAATATGAAAATAAAGAGAGAAGAACTGATATACGAGGGAAAAAGAAGCCTCGCCTGTGTTGCAGGAGCAGCTCTTTACGCCCTTGGAATCAACCTGTTTGTGGTACCCGCCGGACTGTATGCCGGCGGTATCATGGGCATCTGTCAGGTGATTAGAACACTGCTGGAGAATTCCATGGGGCTGAATTTTGGTTCCTTCGATATCGCTGGTATTATTTATTATATTATTAATATACCTATCTTTGTCATTGCATTTGTAAATCTGGGCAGACCTTTTTTTGTGAAAACCGTGATTACCGTTACTTCTATGTCTGTGTTTTTGTCGGTGATTCCGCCAATCCGGATTGTGGATGACACCATGGCAGCCTGTGTGGTGGGAGGTATTATCGCAGGTATGGGAATCGGTATGGTCCTTCAGCTGGGTTCCTCGGGCGGCGGAATGGATGTCATAGGGATTCTTCTGACAAAGTGGAAGCGTGACTTTAGTGTGGGCAAAGTCAATCTGCTGATGAATCTGGCGCTTTACGCAACCTGCCTGTTTTTGTTTGATGTGCAGGTAGCGGTCTATTCCGTTATCTATGCCGCAGCCACGGCTCTGGCCATGGACAAACTGCACACCCAGAATATTAATGTGGAAGTAAACGTCATTACCAAGGTGGATACCACGGAGCTGGAAAAGGAGATTTTCCGGGAGCTGGGCCGCGGTATCACCAAATGGAATACCTTTGGAGCCTATACTTATGACCACTCACATATTCTTTACATTCTGCTTTCCAAGTACGAGGTCAACAGGCTGAAAACCCTCATCCATAAATATGACGAGAATGCCTTTATTGTGGTGAATGAGGGTGTATCCGTGGATGGCCATTTCATAAAGAAGCTATGAGTTTTTGTTTTTCAGTGCTGCTGCAACAAAGCCTTTAAACAGCGGATGAGGTCTGTTGGGGCGGGATTTCAGCTCAGGATGTCCCTGGGTGGCTACATAAAAAGGATGCTCCGTAAGCTCACACATTTCTACAATTCTTCCGTCGGGAGAAAGGCCGGAGAGGCGTAAACCGCCCTCCGTCAAGGCGGCGCGATAGTCATTGTTCACCTCGTAGCGGTGGCGGTGGCGCTCATAGATGGTTTCCTCTCCGTAGAGCTGATAGGCCCTGGAGGCCTTGTCCAGTACACAGGGATACGCACCCAGTCTCAGGGTTCCGCCGATATCTTCCACTCCGTTCTGATCCGGCATCAGTGCGATGACGGGATGGGTGGTATTAGGGTCAAGCTCCACACTGTGGGCATCGTTGAAGCCAAGTACATTTCGGGCATATTCCACGATGGTGAGTTGCATGCCCAGACACAGTCCAAGCATGGGGATACCATGGGTGCGGGCATATTGAATCGCTGTGATTTTTCCCTCAATGCCCCGGGAGCCAAAGCCGCCGGGAATCAGAATGCCGTTGCAGTCTGACAAAAGCTCTTCTGCATTGTCGCAGGTAACGCCCTCGGAATCAATCCATTTGATATGAACGGTGGTATGGTTTGTGATACCGCCGTGTTTTAATGCTTCTACTACACTGATATAGGCATCGTGGAGAGAGACATATTTACCTACCAGTGCAATCTGCACTTCATCAGTGGGATGTCTTAAATCGTCCACCATTTTTTCCCAATCTCTCAAATCGGGTTCCGGGCAGTCTAAGTGGAGACATTCGCAGACAGCCTGGGCTAAGCGCTCCTTCTCCATGGCAAGGGGTACTTCATAGAGATATTCCGCATTCAGATTCTGCAGTACACGGCTGCCGGGCACATTGCAGAACAAGGCAATTTTGTCCTTGATGCTCTGCTCCAGGGGGAGCTCACTCCGGCATACGATGATATCCGGCTGTATCCCCATTCCCTGCAGGTCCTTTACACTGGCCTGAGTAGGCTTAGTCTTCAGCTCCTGGGAGGCGCTGAGATATGGAATCAGCGTCACATGAATCAGGATGGCATTTTCCCGTCCCACATCATGCTGGAATTGTCTTATGGATTCCAGAAAGGGCTGGCTTTCAATGTCGCCTACGGTGCCGCCCACCTCAATGATGGCAATGTGTGTGTCCGGGTCTGTAAAATTACGGTAAAACCGGCTCTTGATTTCGTTGGTGATATGGGGAATGACCTGTACCGTGCCCCCGCCGTAGTCGCCGCGGCGTTCCTTCTGCAGCACGGACCAGTACACCTTTCCGGTGGTCACGTTTGAGTTTTTGTCAAGACTTTCGTCGATGAAGCGTTCATAGTGTCCCAGATCCAGATCTGTCTCTGCTCCGTCATCCGTGACAAATACCTCGCCGTGCTGGATGGGGTTCATGGTTCCGGGATCAATGTTGATATAGGGGTCAAATTTCTGCATGGTTACCTTATATCCTCTGGCCTTCAGCAACCGACCCAGTGATGCGGCAGTGATGCCCTTTCCGAGACCGGAGACAACGCCGCCTGTGACAAAAACATATTTTACTGCCATGATGATACCTCCTTTTTATTAAAAAAGAGCAAAGAACACCCTTTCGGAGCGCCTTTGCTCAAAATTATACCCGTAAACAATAAATATTTTTAGCTGATGGATAGCATATTATTTATGAATGAAAAACATTTAGTTGTGATAAAGCCCCTGGGTCTGGTATTCCGGTTCGCAGGTAAGGTTGATGCCCAGCTTTCGGAATACGTTGCGGTCCACCTGGGAAAGGATTACACTGGAATGCGCCTCCGAGCCGTGAAGGTTCTGGAGCTGTTCCATAGCTTGTCTTGCATGCTCATCCGTGACTGCGCAGATGGAGAGGGCAATCAACAGTTCGTCGGTGTGCAGTCTGGGGTTGCGGTTCCGCAAATGATTGACCTTCAGCTCCTGTATAGGCTCAATGATGGTAGGGGAAATCAGCTGTACTGCATCCGGAATCCCCGCCAGTGTCTTCAGGGCATTGAGCAGCATGGCTGAGGATGCACCCAGAAGTTCGCTGGTTTTTCCCGTGATTATCCTGCCGTCGGGCAGCTGAAGCGCCGTGGCGGGTTCCCCTGTCAGGGCTGCCTTGGTGGTTGCGGCACTGACCACCGGCCGGTCTGCTATGGAGGTTTCGGCCTGTTTCATGAGAAGCTCCAGCTTCAGTATCTGCTCATCATCGGCATTGCCCTGTCTCTTCTGGCATAGGGTGTTGTAATAACGGCGTATGATTTCCTGACAGGAGGCTTTTTTGGTGATCTCATCATCCACGATACCATAGCCTGCCATGTTGACACCCATATCTGTCGGAGACTTGTAGGGACATTCGCCCATGATTTTCTCAAACATAGCGCGAAGTACGGGGAACACCTCAACATCCCGGTTGTAGTTGATGGTGGTTTCGCCGTAAGCTTCCAGGTGGAAGGGATCAATCATATTGACATCGTTTAAGTCGGCAGTTGCTGCTTCATAGGCAAGGTTTACGGGATGCTTCAGAGGCAGATTCCACACAGGGAAGGTCTCGTACTTGGCATAGCCTGCCTTGATGCCTCTCTTGTACTCGTGATAGAGCTGGGAGAGACAGGTAGCCATCTTGCCGCTGCCCGGTCCGGGGGCGGTTATTACCACCAGAGAGCGGGAGGTTTCGATGTATTCGTTGTGGCCGAAGCCCTCGTCGCTGACAATGAAAGGAATGTTGGAGGGATATCCGGATATGGGATAATGGCGGTACACCTTCATGCCCAGGGATTCCAGCTTTTTCTGGTATGCAATGGCACTGGGCTGGCCGGCAAAACGGGTCATGCATACACTGCCCACATACAGACCATATCCGCGGAAGGCGTCAATCAGACGAAGCACATCCAAATCGTAGGTAATGCCCAGATTAGAATTGACTTTATTCTTTTCAATGTCAGCAGCATTGATAACTATGACGATTTCTGCCTGATCCTTCAGCTGCGCAAGCATGTTAATCTTGCTGTCGGGCTTGAAGCCGGGAAGCACACGGGAGGCGTGATGGTCGTCAAAAAGCTTGCCGCCGAATTCCAGATATAGTTTACCGCCGAAGGCAGCGATGCGTTCCTTGATTTTCTCGGACTGCAGGCGGAGATATTTGTCGTTGTCAAAACCAATATTTAACATGGAAATAACCGTACCTTTCTAAACATATAGTCAATCATACAAAAAAAGGATATCAAAATCA
>JBJENR010000034.1:0-4730 GCA_051880315.1 Acetatifactor sp. | reverse complement strand
TGATTTCACCACAGGTAATAGTACCATGAATTACTTAAAAAAAATGATACACAAACAATACGACAAATCCAATAATGTCGTTCCCTTCTACGAAAAATCTGCTATAATTTACTTAGAACTTCTCACAACACAAATAATGATACAAGAAAGGTAACCGGCAAAAATGAGTATAGAAAAAACAGTTGCAGCATGGGATGTTTTCGAGATAAGCCTCCAAGGAAAAACAGAAGGCAATCCGTTTACGGATTACTACATCCGGGGAATTTTCACCGGAGATCAGGAGGAAGTAAAAGTCGACGGCTTCTATGACGGGGATGGCGTATATAAGGTTCGTTTTATGCCCTCTCACGAGGGGACCTACCACTATTCCATCACCGGTAACTACGCATACAACAAGGAACCGGTTACTGGTGATTTTGTGGTTCTGCCGCCAAGAGAAGGAAACCATGGCCCTGTACATGTAGCAGAAACCTTTCACTTCAGATATGCTGACGGAACACCCTATTATTCCATCGGTACAACCTGTTATGTGTGGGAGCTGGAGACGGATGAACGAATAGCAGAAACGCTTAACAGCCTCTCTCAGACCGGCTTTAATAAAATCCGTTTTTGTATTATCCCGAAGCATTATGACTATAATTTGAAAGAGCCCCGCTCCTACCCCTATGAAGGAATACCCATGGATTCTTCCGTGCTGACTGAGGATAATTTCTGGGATTATACCAAAAATCCTCAGGACAACAACCAGTGGGATTTCACACGCTTTTGTCCTGCTCATTTCAGGCACATTGAATGGTGTATTTCAGAGCTTGGAAAGCTGGGTATTCAGGCAGACCTTATCATGTTTCATCCCTACGACCGATGGGGCTTTTCCAAAATGAGCAAGGAAGAAGACGAGCTATATGTAAAATACATAGCAGCCCGTTTCTCTTCATTCCACAATATTTGGTGGTCTCTAGCCAACGAATATGATATTTTGGAGAAAACAGAGGCAGATTGGGACAGAATCGGAGAGCTTTTGTGCCAGAAGGATCCATATAATCATCTTCGGTCCATCCATAACTGTATTCCTTTTTATGATTATACCCGTCCCTGGATTACACATTGCTCTATCCAACGTCAGGATATCTATAAAACGGTAGAATTCACCAATGAGTGGCGCAATACCTATCAGAAGCCTGTGGTAATCGACGAAATGGCATATGAGGGAAATATCCCCCATTTCTGGGGAAGTATCACTGCTCAGGAAATGACAAGGCGTTTTTGGGAGTGCGCAATGCGCGGTGGTTATCCCGGCCATGGGGAAACCTATATGAACGAGGACAATGTTCTATGGTGGTCACATGGCGGCAGGCTGCATGGAGAGAGTTGGAAACGTTTTCAATTCCTGCACGATATTCTGTGTGAAACCCCGGGTCTGGGACTAACCTCTGATGCCTCCCTGGATTACAACGGGGTACTGGGCGTTCCACAGGATGAGACTGAACGCGAAAACAAGACCTACTTTATCTATTATTATAGTTTTATGCAGCCCTCCTATAAGACTTTTACCTTTGAGGACAAATACGAGGTAGAGGTAATAGACACCTGGAATATGACCATTGACAAGGTTGGAATCTTTCAAGGTAAATTTAAGATTGCTTTGCCCGGACGCCCCTATATGGCAATCCGACTAAAGAAAACTAAATAGCACATATTACCAGGTGACCGTCAATGAATTTGTTTTTGCCAACTTTCTAGATAAAACAGAACCGATTAAACTCTGCGATTACACCGAACTCCTCAGAAAGGAATTCAAAGTAAACCGCATGCTTTCCAATGACTGCTGAAGTAAGCTCCGATACCTTTTCCGGCTCATCCTCAGTAAAATCCATGGAAGTGATAATACGCCCCTGATAAGAATCGATTCTGACATTGACCTTTAACTTCCTGTGCGTCCCCAGAACCACATGCACCTGTTTCGGTGTATTGTTGCCAAACTGCAGATAACGGAATCCTACAGTTGATCCTGACGAGAGTTCCACAACGGGAGTGGAAATCTCGTCACACTGCTCATATCCCGGCCGGATGTATGCCCGTGTGCTACCACCATGAATGTGGCATGCATAACCTGCGGAAATCCATTTATAGGCATCGAGACCATTGACATGCGGTCCCTGAGAAGTCATTTCCACAGGGCCGGATGTCACCGGCTCTCCGTTTAAAAATTTGATACTGCCGATATAAAGCTTCCCATCCTGTCCCATTGCTACATCGATGGGCTCCATCATGGCCTGCCTGGAAAACTCATTCACACCGGTCTGGCGATGGTAAAAAACATACCATTTGCCATTTATCTCCATAATGGAACCATGGTTGTTTCCCCACTGATAGGTCATGGTACCGCAGCCCTCTGCATCCTTCAAAATCTCTCCACCATTAAAACTGATATCGCCGCCGTCATGGAATGGTCCAAAGGGTGAATCACTGAAACGATAGGACAAAAATCCGTTATTTGGCGTGTATACTCCAAGCTCCGGAATGGGCTTCTCATAACGTTTGGAATAAATGTAAACATACTTACCCATTACCTTACGAGGACTGGAGGCCTCAAAAAAGCCGTCAATCAGGGAAATATGCCCATCCTCCACAGGATTCCAGGGACAGGTGGAATGTCCCAACGGGTTTGAAACCAATGTATCCTCCTTGATGGTTGCCATATCCTCTTCTAATTCTGCAATATAGCATGGCGCTGCACAGCCACCCCAGTAGGCATACACCCTCCCATCGTCATCCACAAGTACTCCCGGATCAAAGCCCAGCCTGGTTACCACCGGATTCTCAAAGGGACCCCAGGGGGTTTTGGAGCTGGCGACCACAATCAGACTTCCCTTTCGCTCCGCCGCATACATATAGTAGGTGTCGCCCTTTTTCACCACATCCGGTGCATAGAGCACGGAATCATAATGGGTTTTATAAGCTACTCCATGACAGGTCCAGTCCGTAAGATCCTCCACCGGTGCAGACCAGACCACATAATCACGCCCGCAGTACTGGGTCTTTTCAATATCATGTGAACCATATACAAACACCCGCTTTTCCCCATCGTGTTCAAAAACTCTAGGCTCCCCGTCGGGCACATGCTCCCATAAAGGCATGTACGGATTTGCTCCCTTGATATACTCTGTCATATAAATCTCCTCCGCATATTGATTAATCTTAAAACAAAAAATGGATGGAAAGCATTATCTTATCTATTATTAATTTCAGAACAAAATACTGATATCCGCAATCCTCATTAAGCATCAGTTTCTAATCACAGAATAATATTCCATTTTTGTTTGCTCCTTTAACCTGATACATTCCACGGTCAGCTCTGTAGAAGATATCTTTAATGCACTCACCCGGATAACACTGTGCGACTCCGGCACAGAAACGATTGGTCTCTTTGAGCTTATTCAGCTGCCTCTCCACCTCATACTTCGACATATCCCTCGTAAGAATGACAAACTCATCCCCACCAAATCTTCCCAGTATTCCGGTCTCTCCGAAAAGTCCTGTTATGTCTTTGGCAACCTTTTTCAGGACCTCATCTCCGTACTGATGTCCATATCTGTCATTTATGTTCTTAAAATCATCCAAATCAATTACAATAAAGAAAAACTGTCCTTTAGGATTCTCACATAAATACTCTTCTATTTTTTCGAATACCGTTTCTTTACGGTACAGATTTGTAAGTCCATCTCTTTCAGCTCTGATGTTCAAACTGTTTTTCTCTATCTTTTCTTCGTGTATATCCTCGATGCGCCCCATAACACTAAGGATTTTCCCATCCTCATCTGCCACACTTTTATAATGTGTGTTATGCCAGCGGTATCCTCCGCCTGACACCAACGACAGATACTCCAGATTTCCTTCCGTCTCCTTCTTGCATGCTCCCCACAAAGCATCCTTAAACATCTGCAGATGAGAGCTGTGAACCAGAGGTGAATTCTTTATAAACTCACTATAATGATTAATCTCTCTGCGCTTTTTGTTATCCGGAAAATTATAGGAAAAAATCATGGTATCGCTATCCGGATAGTACTCAAAAAGCAACCCCCGGGCGGTAGCCTCCAATATCTTATATCTTTCCTCCTGCATCATAAGCTTTGCGTTAGCGTTCTTCAATGCTTCCAGACTATTCTCGTATTCTTTCTTTTCTGTAATATTTTTTACAACAGTAAGGTATAAGGGATGAATGCTGTTCTTATTCTCCAGCGCTACACCATGAACCTCAAACCAATTCAGACTTCCATCTGCTCTATATCCTCTAAAGGTACACTGAATATCCTCTCCCTTCGGTGCATGTTCCTCTATACATGCCTTAAATCTTATTGCATCCTCCGGAAGAAGCGTGGAAAAAATATTGTGGTATGAATCCTTATACTGTTCCTTTGTATAACCCACACATGTGAAATAAGCTTCATTTAAATACACAGAATGCACCTGTTCCCCAACCTCGAACAGACCTACACCCACCGCAATATTTTTTAGAATAACCAACAATATATCGTTGACATTGTCTCCCAGACATTTAAGACGATGATAATCTGAGATGTCATATAAGTCATCTGTTTCTTCGTGTTTCATTTTACCCTTTTTCCCCATTAAATTAATTAACTGATTCCATTATATAGTATCATTATCTGCTTTTTTAGTGTTAGCATCTAATTAGCACAATTTAAAATGAGACAATCCTCTCAACCCTT